>CAUZQN010000144.1:0-6887 GCA_963581605.1 uncultured Binatia bacterium (SeqCode) | reverse complement strand
TGGCGAGAGGTACGCGTCCGCCGCAGCCCCCGCTGTCCCCTGTGCGGAACGAGGCCGACCATTACGACTTTGCAGCCACAGGCGCGACAGGCGATGCCGGGGACGAGGTCCCTGGCGGGACAATGAGAAATGATGAGATACGAGAGGAATACGAAATGGACACAATTACCGGCCTGACCTGTCGCGAGTGTGGACACGCCTACCCTCTGAGCCCGCTCTACGTCTGTGAGATGTGTTTTGGACCGCTAGAGGTTCAATATGACTACGCCAGTATTCGGCAGCAGCTCTCGCGAGATATTATTGCCTCGCGCCCCGCCTCGCTGTGGCGCTATCGAGAATTGCTCCCGGTCGCTGGAGAGCCGCAGGTCGGCCTCCATAGCGGCTTTACTCCGCTGGTTAAAGCGGATCGCCTCGCTGCCCATTTAGGGGTAAAAGAACTCTATGTGAAGGACGATTCGGTCAATCATCCAACCTTTTCCTATAAAGATCGGGTCGTCTCGATTGCGATTTCAAAGGCTATCGAGTTTGGCTTTGAGACTGTCTCCTGTGCCTCCACCGGGAATTTGGCCAACTCGGTCTCTGCCCATGCGGCTCGCGCCGGACTGCGCTGTTTCATTTTTATTCCGGCAGACCTCGAACAAGGAAAAGTTGTAGGCACAACGATCTATGGTCCCTGCACGGTTGCGATCCGGGGAAACTACGACGATGTCAATCGTTTGTGTAGCGAGATCGCTGATAAATATGGCTGGGCGTTTGTCAATATCAATCTCCGTCCGTATTACACCGAAGGCGCGAAGACCTACGGGTTTGAAATTGTCGAGCAGCTAGGCTGGCGGTTTCCCCAGCATGTGGTTGTTCCAACCGCGGGTGGCACGATTCTGCCCAAAGTCGCCCAAGCCTTCGAAGAACTCCAGCAGGTTGGATTGATGGAGAGTGGTCCGCGGCCGAAAATTTATACCGCTCAGGCTGCCGGATGTGCGCCGGTTATACAGGCCCTGCACAATGAGACCGACCTGATTGTCCCGGTGAAGCCCAAGACGATTGCCAAGTCGATTGCGATAGGCAACCCCGCTGATGGATATTACGTTCTGCGTGCCGTGCGTGACTCAGGTGGCTGGGGAGAAGCGGCGACGGACGCCGAGATTATCGAAGGCATCCAACTGCTTGCCCAGACCGAAGGGATTTTTACGGAACCGGCTGGCGGTACGACTGTTGCCGTGACAAAAAAACTTATTGAGCAAGGCCGCATTCCTCGGGATGAGTCTATTGTGATTTGTATTACCGGCAACGGGTATAAAACTATTGAGGCCGTGCTTGATCAGGTGCGGCAGCCGTTGCTTATCGATGCCCGATTAGCCGACTTTGACCAGTTGTATGCCTCTCTGTCATCCGAACAGAAAGGCGAACGGCAGAAGGTCAATCCGGAAGAGCTGCATTAACAGGGTGATTGTCAGACCACACCAAAACCGCAACAGTAACAGTGAATCCGCAACAGTGAACCCACAACAGTGAATCCGAATGAGGAGGTAATGAATTATGAGTGTTCAGGTACGT
The DNA here is from genome assembly GCA_963581605.1 of uncultured Binatia bacterium (SeqCode). Taxonomy (GTDB): domain Bacteria; phylum Desulfobacterota; class Binatia; order Bin18; family Bin18; genus Bin18. Next base: position 5,333 of record CAUZQN010000144.1, on the reverse strand, counting down.
ATCCCAACTCCACTGCGTCGCTTGACCGGCGGTGAGGCAGTGGCCTCGGCCAATGGAGCCACGGTTGGGGCGCTCATTGATGATATGGAAAGTAACCATCCCGGTATGAAGGAGCGGCTGTGTGATGAGGAGGGACAGGTGCGCCGCTTTGTCAACATCTTTGTCAATGGCGAAGACATTCGTTTTCTCAATAATCTCGAGACTCCGGTCAAAGACGGAGACGAAGTGTCCGTTGTGCCTGCCATTGCCGGAGGGTGAGACGTGTCCCTTTTGCCTGGACATTCCGAGGGGCCGCCCCCGTCCGGACTGCTGCGTGTCCCGTCTGTCCTTTATCTGATTGGAAATACGCCGCTTTTAGAGATGACCCGGATGACTACCGGTATCTCTCCGTACGTGCGCATCTTTGCTAAGCTCGAAGGCTTTAATCCTGGTGGTTCGGTCAAAGATCGAGCCGCGCTACGCATGGTCCAGGAGGGGATTGAGACTGGAGCGCTGACGCCGGGCAAGGTCATTCTAGACTCGACTTCCGGTAACACCGGCATTTCCTTGGCTATGGTTGGGGCGGTGCTCCAGTATCCTGTCGAGCTGGTCATCCCAGCCAACGTCAGCATAGAGCGCAAGAAAATGATTGCCGCGTATGGTGCTACGATGATTTTCAGCGACCCCATGGAGGGTTCGGACGGTGCTCTCGAACAGTGTCGTGTGGTGTTACACGAAAATCCGGAGCGTTATTTCAAACCCGATCAGTACTTTAATTCGGCCAATTCTCTGGCCCACTACGAGACGACCGGCCCAGAGCTGTGGTGGCAAACACAGGAGAAAATCTCGTACTTTGTGGCGGGCATGGGCACTGGCGGGACGCTGATGGGGACCGGTCGTTATCTCAAGAAGCAAAATCCCGACGTCCAGATTGTAGGCGTGGAGCCGGATGATGCGTTGCACGGTCTGGAAGGACTCAAGCACATGGCCAGCTCCATCGTGCCCGGCATTTACCACGAAGAGCAGCTTGATAGTAAGATCAGTGTTTCGACCGAGGATGCGTATGAGACTGTGTATCGACTCGTCCGGGAAGAGGGTCTCTTAGTGGGCCAGTCTTCCGGTGCTGCGATGTGGGCGGCGCTGCAGATTGCGCGCAAAATCGATGCGGGCATAGTGGTGACGCTCTTCCCGGATTTTGGAGATAAATACCTCAGCACGAATCTGTGGGTTGGCTGGAAAGACTTTGATCTCCGCCGGGCAAACGCTGAGGCACGGGGAATGGCATGACTGAGAAGTTCTATTTGACCTACCCCACAGCGCTTATTAAAGAGCCCCTTATCTACCTCGTTGGACAGCAGTTTCATCTTGTGACGAATATCCGCGGGGCGAATGTTTCCGACGAGATGGGACTGGTCGCACTGGAAGTCGAAGGGGAGCAGGCGGATATCGACCAAGCGGTAGCCTGGCTGCGAGAAAAGGGTGTCACCGTCGAACCGATCGAAAAGAACGTCATTGAGTAGCCTATGCTCTCTGACGCCCAGATCGAACGCTACAGCAGACAGATCATCTTGCCTCAGTGTGGGGGCAAAGGGCAGGAAAAAATCCTGCGCAGCCGAGTTCTCGTCCACACTGACGGGCTGCTGGAGGCAGCCGCTCTCTTGTATCTTGCAGCGGCTGGGGTTGGGACTATCGGCATTGTCCGCTCGCAATCTGTCACACCTAAGACATCTCACCCTGTCTTTTCGGCTTTAGCTGAGGATGCGAGTGGGTCAGACCAGAATGGGTTGAACGAGCGGGACGAGCAGGACGTGCGGATCAAGACGCTCAGACGCCTGAATCCTGATTGCACCATTATCACCCACATCGGAGGGGACGATGAAGAGGCCGCTCTACGACCTGAACAGCTGGTTCAACACTATGACCTGGTGTTAGGTGCCACAGCGGCTCTGCACGACGCCTGTTATGTAACCCGGAAGCCGTTCATTTGGGCGCACCTTGTGGAGGGACAGGCATATCTATTCGTCTGCCGTGGTGACAAGCCGGACTGGCCATGCCTACGCTGTCTTTCGTCCGATTTTCCAGTCCCTGATGTCCTATATGCAGAGCCGGCTCGGGGAGTCGAGTCAACAGATGTTGCCCCGGCGTTATTCATGGGGGCGCAGCAAACGACGGAAGCGCTCAAGGTGATCGTCGCCGCCGATCAAGAAAGCGTACCAAAACTCCTGCAGTGTGCATTCCCAGCCTTTCATTTTGCTGAGCATATTGTAGAGAAAGACCCCCAGTGTTCCTTGTGCCGGCCTGGTCCGGCTCGTGCATTATGAAACTGGATAAGTCTGGATAAGCCTGGGGTCTGTGTGTCTCTGTTTTATTTCCGTGTCTGCGTATAATGAAAATATTCAGTCTGGTCTGGTCGAGAAGGGAGCTGAGAAATTGGAGAGTCATACTGAAAAGAATTTGACGGAAAAGAGTTTGCTTGAAAAGAATTCGGGCGAAAAAAATCTCTATGCTCTCACGCATTTAAAATGCCTTGAGGCAGAAAGCATATACATCATTCGGGAAGTTGCGGCCGAGTTTGACAATCCTGTCATGTTGTATTCGGTCGGCAAGGACTCTGCCGTCATGTTGCATTTGGCCCGTAAAGCGTTTGCCCCAGGCAAGCCGCCTTTTCCGCTCATGCATATTGATACGACCTGGAAATTCCGGGACATGATTACGTTTCGAGACAACTACGTCAAAAAGGAGCTGGGGTTCGACCTGATCGTGTATATCAACCAAAACGGCGTCAAGGCGGGAATAGGGCCTATTAGCCACGGGTCAAAAAAGCATACGGATGTCATGAAGACACAAGCGCTCAAACAAGCGCTCGACAAATACGAGTTTGATGCGGCCTTTGGTGGGGCGCGGCGTGACGAGGAAAAATCTCGGGCCAAAGAACGAGTGTATTCGTTCCGAGATCGTAATCATCGCTGGGATCCGAAGAACCAACGCCCGGAACTATGGAATTTATACAACGCGACTGTAGACAAAGGAGAAAGCATTCGGGTTTTTCCCTTGTCAAACTGGACTGAACTAGATGTCTGGCAGTACGTCTATCTGGAGAACATTCCTATCGTCGAGCTCTATTTCGCCAAGGCACGTCCGGTTGTGGAGCGGGATGGGGTGCTCATTATGGTCGACGATGACCGCCTGCCATTCCTTCCCGGCGAACGGCCGCAGATGAAGAAAGTACGTTTCCGTACGCTTGGGTGCTATCCGCTGACCGGGGCGATCGAGTCCGAGGCAGACACCCTGCCGCTGATTATCCAGGAGATGCTGCTCGCCACCAAGTCTGAACGCCAGGGCCGCGTGATCGATTTTGATCAGTCCGGCTCGATGGAGGAGAAGAAAAAGGAAGGTTATTTCTAGCGCACGCATTATCATGTGCGTACACACAACGAGACTGGGTATTGCAGTATGTCCCATAAATCTGACTTAATCGCGACGGATATTGAAGCCTATCTGGCCCAACATGAACGCAAAGACCTGTTGCGTTTTCTTACCTGCGGCAGTGTGGATGACGGCAAGAGCACGCTCATTGGCCGCCTGCTATATGACTCCAAGATGATCTATGAGGATCAGCTTGAGGCGATGAAAAAAGACTCGGTACGCTACGGCACGACAGACACGGAATTTGATCCTGCCCTGTTAACGGACGGACTGAAGGCCGAACGTGAGCAGGGGATTACGATTGATGTTGCCTATCGGTATTTTTCAACGGCCAAACGCAAATTCATCATTGCTGATACCCCGGGCCACGAGCAGTACACGCGCAATATGGCGACCGGTGCCTCCACGTGTGACTTGGCCATTATCTTGATTGATGCCCGACTAGGAGTCCTGACCCAGACCCGTCGCCACAGCTTTATCGCCTCTTTGTTAGGCATCAAACATATTATTGTTGCGGTCAATAAAATGGATCTGGTTGACTACAGCCAAGAGACCTTTGATCGTATTGTGGCAGACTATGCCGCCTTTGCGGCCAAGCTCGAACTCAGTGACGTGCACTTCCTGCCCATGGCTGCGCTCAAAGGCGACAACGTTGTCTATCACAGCGAAAACATGCCCTGGTATGAGGGCAGTCCGCTGATGCATATGCTGGAGAACGTCTATATTGCCTCGGATGTCAATCTGATCGATTTTCGTTTTCCGGTCCAATACGTCAATCGACCTAATCTTAATTTTCGCGGCTATTGTGGGACGGTGGCTTCCGGCATCGTACGTCCGGGTGATGAGGTGATGGTTTTTCCATCCCGCAAAACGAGTCGGGTCAAGGCAATTCATACCTTTGAGGGAGAGATTGCGCAGGCTATGCCCCCGCTGGCCGTGACTCTGACCCTTGAGGACGAAATCGATATTAGTCGAGGCGACATGCTGGTCCATCCCAACAATGTGCCCATGGAAGCCAAGAGCTTTGAAGCTATGCTGGTGTGGATGGCCGAAGAGCCGCTACGGCTGGACAAACAATACTTCATCAAACACACGACGAACAAAGCGCCTGGGGTGATCACCGACGTGCGCTATCGGATGAATATTAATACGCTGCATCGAGAGAGCGCCGACAAGCTTGCGCTGAATGAAATCGGGCGGTGTGCATTTACGTTGGAAAAACCGGTCGCGTTCGATCCGTATCGGAAGAATCGGACCTGCGGAGCGTTCATTGTGATTGATCGCTTGACGAACAACACGGTTGGCGCCGGCATGGTCCTGGACCGGATGCCGGAGCAAGTCCTGCAGCGTGAGGTGCCGGTTCAAGTCGATGCTCAGAAATCAGCCCATATTCGTGAAGAGACGGGTCTTATTTCAGTAACGGATCGGGAGAGTGCACTAGGCCAACGTGCGCTGACCGTCTGGCTGACCGGCTTATCCGGTTCCGGCAAATCGTCGATTGCCGAGCAGCTCGAACAGCGCCTGCATACTGCAGGCTTTCACGTGTACCGTCTCGACGGGGACAATGTGCGCTTCGGCCTCAACCGTGATCTGGCGTTTTCTAAAGACGACCGACGCGAGAACATTCGGCGCATCGCCGAGGTCGCCCAGCTGTTTAATCAGGCCGGCCTGCTCGTGCTTGTTCCGGTCATCTCGCCGTTTCAAACTGACCGCCAGAATGCAGCCGAGGTCATCGGACCTGAACGCTTTTTTGACGTGTACGTAGATACGCCGCTTGAGGTGTGTGAAGAGCGAGATGTAAAGGGGCTGTATGCAAAGGCGCGCGTGGGTGAGATACCGGAATTCACCGGCATTTTTTCTCCCTACGAACAGCCAGAAAATCCAGCCTTACGCCTGACGACAGTCGATCAGACTGTAGAAGAGTGCAC
>CAUZQN010000143.1:0-6891 GCA_963581605.1 uncultured Binatia bacterium (SeqCode) | reverse complement strand
TTGGCATGCGCAACTGGCATCCCTATCTTGCCGAGACGCTTGAACACATGGCAGCAGACGGCATCACCAACGCTATTGGTTGTATTCTTTCTGCCCAGCAGAGCGAAGCGGGCTGGGAACGCTATAGAACCAATGTGGCAGACGCTCGGCAGCAAGTCGGCGCGACTGCCCCAGCCGTAACGTTCACGGCCGGTTGGTATCAGCACGCATTATTTATCCATGCGGTTGCAGACCTGACAACGAAGGCGTTGGCCGAAGTCCCGGCAGAGTGCCGTACTGCTACACCGCTCGTATTTACAGCTCACAGCATCCCGACCGCCATGCCCGGCACTCAGATGTATATCAGTCAGATCGAAACAGGCGTTCGGCTTGTGGCACAACGCATCGGGCATGCGCGCTGGACTATCGCGTATCAGAGTCGGAGCGGTCCGCCTCAGGTCCCTTGGCTGGAACCTGATATTGGAGAGGTTCTGAAGGAACTTGCATCGAACGGAGCCTCACATGTGGTAGTCGTACCCATAGGCTTTGTGTGTGATCACGTTGAGGTGTTATACGATCTGGACACACAAGCGCAGCGCAGCGCACAACAGAACGGGCTCACTATGGTCCGCGCTCAGACGGTGAACGACCATCCGACCTTTATTCAAATGCTGGCCGACGTGGTGCTAAAAACTATGAATGACGGGTCTGAGTCTGCCCGATCGTAGGTCGGGTGAGCGCAGCGTAACCCGACAAGAAACTCTGCTATTGTGAGCCTTCCTTCCTTACGCGTTGATAGTCCCCCGCACATTGTCATCGTCGGTGGCGGAATTGCCGGCCTTGCTGCCGCGCATCGCTTGGTCGAGTTGAGCCGTGAGCGAGAGCGTCCGCTTCGCTTCACGCTGCTTGAAGCTGGCCGGCGGCTTGGTGGGGTGATTGAAACGGAGCGCCAAGAAGATTTCCTGCTTGAGCTGGGGCCGGACTCGTTTATCTCGGAAAAACCCTGGGCGTTGGCCCTGTGCCGTCGGCTTGGGCTCGAATCTGAACTGATTGGAACCAACGATGAGAACCGAGCGACGTTTGTGGTGCATAAAGGAAAGCTTGAACTCTTACCCCAAGGTTTTATGCTGCTGGCGCCAACCCAGTTCGGTCCATTGATCCGGTCCCGCATTTTTTCCTGGCCCGGCAAACTGCGTATGGCGCTTGATTTGGTCCTTCCTCGGGCTAAGGGGCAAGAAGATGAGAGCCTGGGTTCCTTTGTCCGCCGTCGTCTCGGGCAGGAAGCGCTGGAGCGCATAGCCCAACCTCTGATCGGTGGAATTTATACGGCTGATCCCGATCAACTCAGCCTTGCCGCGACCATGCCGCGTTTCCTGCAAATGGAACGTGACTACCGGAGTGTGATTTATGGTCTGTGGCGAGCGGCCCGGCGGAATCCTCAGACTACACAAGGGACGAGTGGCGCACGCTGGAGCCTATTTGTGACTCTCCAAGAGGGCATGCAACGTTTGGTCGCCGCCCTGACCGAGAGACTTTCGCTTGGGGCAATCTGTTACAACTGTGCTGTTGCGACGGTGCAGTATCAACCGGAACAAGCGGGGGCAGGGCATGCTCCCTGGCAAGTGGGGTGCGAGGACGGCTCGACTATCCAGGCCGATGGCCTGGTGCTTGCCACGCCTGCGTTCGCCACTGAGCGTATAGTTCGTGATCTGGACCAAACCCTGAGGCGGCAATTATCGAGTATTGCGTATAGCTCCGCAGCAACCGTCAATCTCGCCTACCGGCGTGACCAGGTTCCGCATCCGCTCAACGGTTTCGGCTTTGTCGTGCCTTATATAGAGAACCGTTCGATTATCGCCGGTACGTTTTCTAGTGTGAAGTATTCCGGACGTGCACCGAGCGAGCATGTATTATTCCGGGCCTTTGTTGGTGGCGCGCTGCAAGCCGAGCTGTTTGAGCGTGACGATAGCGACATCACGTTTATGGTCCGGAGCGAGTTGCGACAGTTACTTGGAATCCAAGCCGCTCCGTTGTTTACGCGTATTGCGCGCTATCCGCAGTCGATGCCGCAATATCGAGTTGGGCATCTTCAACTCGTCGATGAGATTGAAAAACAGGCCGCGCAGTATCCGGGGCTCGCGCTGGCGGGTAACGCCTATCGAGGCGTTGGTCTTGCCGATTGTGTGCGTAGCGGAGAAGCGGCGGCTGACGCTGTGTTCTCTGGGTATTTCTCAAAGTCGCTCGTCGGTGTTCGATGAGGGATCGAATCACCGGAAAGCCCGTCCTCTCTACGCTGCTATCCGTTCCTTGGGCTCACGCACTTCCACGTAGGCAAATACCAACTCTTGAAATTCAGGATTCTCTAGGTGGTGTTCAACGGGTTGCCGTTCAGGTATGGCTTGCCCCGCTTCCCGATAGGATTCCAGATTGATCTGGATTGCCGCACAGGCCGCTTGTTTTGCCGCCTCAACCGTTTTTCCGTAAGTTACGACCGCTAAATCGGGTACTTGCACGGCAAACCCGGCTTGTGTTTGTTCCAGCATGATGAGAAAGCGCATCACTTAACCTCATGATCTTCGAGATTTTGCCAGTTTACTAGGAGTATGTACCGGCTCGAGTGTTCGATGCACCTTTGCAATTGATGCGAGACATAGCCCTGCCTGCTTGAAAATGATTGCCTGCGCTTTAGCAAACGTCGCTTCAAATTCTTTTTCCTGGCCAGGTTTTACATTGAGGATTGCAACTTCCAGTATCACAGACTTCTCCTCTGACTGATCATGAATCGGGCGCTGTCGCTGACTCGGATTCTAGGGGGGATAGGCGTACGGCTCGTGAGCCTGATGTGTCCACGAGGAGGCCAACCCACCAATCGCGCAGCCCGTACTTCTGACGGAGGAGGGACCGGATCCTCTTGTGGCCGGAAGGGCCGGCAATTAGATGGGCAGCGTACCGACCGGATCGCCGCACGACGGAGAATGAGACCGTGGGATCTTGCTGAATATCCTGGAACCAGTGATTGTCTGGCGTGCCGGCCTCGAGCCAAAGCTCGCCATCCGGCTCTGCAAACCACACGTGGGTGGACCGAAGCGTGCCGTCCGGGGTATGTGTCTCGATCACAGCGACGCCACTCGCTTCAAGCGCCCACCAAGTGACGAGTCCGAATACAGCGAGTGCTGAGGCCAAGGTAATGATTGCGACCTTCAACAATCTGCACCACCTATGCAGCCTTTCATCGCGATCTGAGGCGGACTCAGCGCTGCCACTGAGGCCAGGGACATGGCTATCGGGGGCATAATAGAGCCTCCTACTTCTGGGGCTATGATCGTGGTTGTCTGCCGCGCTCGTCCATATCGGTCGTATGGACGCTGGTATGGCTAAGAAACTAAACCGAAAAGCGCGTTATCCATACACAAACGCCACGCGAGCGCTGCCGCGCCTGCCAAAAGAAACTGGCCGTCTACAAGAATTTCCCCTGCCGCACCTTTCGGTAAGAGACGTTGATGATATAGCCAACTGACCCCGCCGATATACGGAACGACGACAGAGAGAAACACGGCGAGCGGCAATCCCTGCCAGGGATAGGATAAGCCGAGTAGCAGCAGGCACAGGACGGCCATCGTACTCACTAAGACCGCCTTGGTTCGGCGTTTGCCGACCACACGAAATATAGTTTCCATCCCCATAATTTTGTCGCCCTGCACATCGCGCACGCCGAGCAGGGCTGAGCGCAAAAAGACAAAGAGGAAGACAAAGCCAATAACGCCGCCGGCTCGAAGTCCCGAGGCGGAGTCGATGGTGAGGAGCGGAACGATGGCAATCGCCATGCTCCAGCCGATGGCTGCGGAGAAATCTTTCGCCGCCGGCAAGTCTTTGATCCTACGTACGCCCATAATATGGCGCGCCCAGGACATGGGGATCAGTTTAATATCATACAGGACGCCGAGCAGGCCGCAGGTGGCAAGCGCGAAAACTTGGCCACTGCCCAAGGTCAACGCAATGCCTAAAGCAATGACGATTGCGCTAATGCCCAGCCCGAGTGTGATGCGTTGAAAGCGTTTAAACGCGCGCGGTGAAAAAGTCCCCCAGCCACTGTAGTGGGAGCGCTCTTGGTAACGGTTGAGGGCTTGCATCGCCATAATGAACAGGCCTGCGGTGCTGAGTATGGGCACCAATGCTGACCAAGAGAGCTGGGGGGCGAGCAGCAAACTGGCCGCAAGCGCAAGGGATGCTGCGCCCAGGCCCACATACACATTGCTGGCAACCAGGAGTTCGAGCAGACGCTTGAGGCCGGTGTTGACCCGGCTCGTCGTCTCTTGATTGAACGACTCGATTTTGTCAACAACGCGATTAATCATCCACTCCGGCGTTGACGCACCAGCCGTGACCCCCACGGCCTGACAATTGCTGAAGTCGTTTTCAGTCAGCTCTGTATCGGTTTCTATATGCAGAACAGGAGCGCCTTCCTGGGCGGCCAAATCTGCTAGGCGGCAGGTGTTGGCGCTATGGTGACCGCCGACGACAACCATCAGGTCTACCCGCCGGGCAAGATCTATAGTTTCGCTCTGGTGATCCCGTGTAGGCTCACATACCGTATTGGCTGCCCGGATCACTTGGGCTTTTTTCGTAATAACGTCAACCGTGCGCGCAAACGTATCGTCGTTTTGTGTGGTTTGTGACACCACACACACACGGTCAAAATTCGGTAGGACTTCGGCTTCGTGTTCGTCGGCAACGACATAACACCGATTCGACGTATAGCCTTTGAGGCCGGCTACTTCGGCATGATGGTCATCCCCCACAATGACGATATCGTAGTCATCGTTACTGTATTTGGTGATGATTTTTTGCACCTTGCGGACCAGCGGGCAGGTGGCATCGAAGACCTCGGCGCCTGTCGCCTCCAGCTGCTCAAATATTTCCGGTCGCACCCCGTGGGCACGCACCAAAACCGTTCCACCTTGCACATCTGCAACTGCTGAGACCGCGTGAATGTTCTGCTCCGTCAACTCTTCGAGAACCTGGGCATTATGGATGAGCGGGCCGAAGGTTTGGACCGGCCCTTCAATTTTTTTAGACAGGTCGACGGCTTGATCCAACGCGCGACGTACCCCCCAGCAAAAACCTGCTGTTTCGGCAACGAGAATTTTCATGCTAAGAGCCCCTTAGGCTAAATGTTTTCCCACGGTAAAGATTGTACACAACCAGGCTGGCCTAGTATATCCACTCCCCGTATGGGGAAGGAAGCTCATGACAAATATTTGCATCGTGTCAGGGTAGGGTATAAAAAGCCAGCAGAGAGGACTGCACTAAAAGCACAAGGAGGATAACTATGCTGCATTTGCTCTATTTTATCACCAAAAAGCCGTCGCTAAGCGATGAAGCGTTTCACCGCTACTGGAAGGAAACGCATGGGCCGATCGCCCAACGTATTACCCAGACCTGGCGCTATGGACAGAGTCACCGCATTCCTTTTGAGGGAACGAATTCTCCGTATGATGGGGCAGCGGAGGCATGGATTGAAAATGAGGCAGCCATGGATGCCCTGCGCCAGAGTCCTGAGTATATGAACGGCGCGCTTGTGGATGAACCGAATTTTATCGATATGAACCGGGTGGAATGGTTGGTGACCCAAGACCATGTGATCAAAGATGGCCCTCAGACGCCACAGCAAGTGAAAGGTATTTTTCAGTTAAAACGGAAGCCTGGCTGGAGTTTAGAGGACTATCGTAAATACTGGATCGACGTGCACGGCCCCATAGTGTGCGAACTACCCGGCCTACAGCGCTATGTGCAGTGCCATACTATCGACGCTGCCTACAGCTATGCTGAGCCCAAATGGGACGGCGTGGCCCAGCTCTGGGTCGAAGACCTAGCGGCCTGGGACAAGATGGTGAATTCGAAAGAATTTATGGAAGGCTCATGGGCTGATGGCGCGAAGTTTTTGGACCAAAGTGTGATTACTAATTTTATGGCCCAGGAGCATCAGGTGAAGTGGCCGGCGTGATTTTAAGACGAGAATCTCTCAAAATAATCCGTGATCACCTGGGGGATCTTTTGATAATGCGTATCGGTCGTCACAACGCGTAGTCCGTGCTGCATAGCACTTGCTGCGATCCACATATCGTTCGTAGGGATAGGTGTTCCAGCATTCCAGAGGGAACTGAGAATCACCGCGTATCGTTCTGCCGTTTCTGCATCGATATCAACTACCTGTACACGGCGGGAGGAGAGAAACGTCTGGAGTTCTTGCTCGTTCTTCTTCCTCTGTGTCCCTTTGCGAAATCCGGAAAGTAATTCGCCCAGGATGATGGGACTGAGCGTAATCTCCTCAGCGTATTGCAGTTCGAGCCTGATAGCAGGATGATTTCTCATGAAGGCTGCATATGCCGAGGTGTCCAACATCACACGTGTCATTTCCACAGGCCCGGATCGATAATCCGCTGCTGAGCGAGGGCACTCTCGAATGTCTGTGCCTCCTCTTTGGACCACGAGCCAGCCAGAGCATCAAGATCGTGGTGCAGGGGCTGATTGCCCTTTTGTCTCTTCCTCCCTACATTTTCTTCAAGCAGGCTAATGACGGCCTTGTTGAGGCTCATCTGCTGTTTTTCAGCCCTACGACGGATAATTCGATCCACTTCAGAGGGGATATTTCTCAGTGTGACTGGCTTCATATTGACATCCCTTCCCTTTTTTGCATCGGAAAATGAGTCTGTATGATGCATCTATGACGCATAAGATTATGCCGGTCAATGAACCTAGGGGTTAGACATAGAAGACCGACACATTGTTAGGGTGCGAGGAGAAGCGTTAGGAAAGAGTAGACTTTTTATACTCTTTCCGCATTTCAGCCTGCAGTCGGCCGAGACGATAGGTTTGCCAGTCGATAAATTTAGCGCTGCGGGCCAGGGTAGG
>CAUZQN010000142.1:0-6928 GCA_963581605.1 uncultured Binatia bacterium (SeqCode) | reverse complement strand
CGATCCATCGTCGCTGGAGTTCCTGCGTCTCCATCTGGCTCAAGCGACCTCGGCACGTACCCTGATCGTGTTGACCTTTCGACCGGAATTCCAACCGCCGTGGGAGCAGTGGGGGCAATGGGAAATAGGGGAACATTTCAGCCAGATCTCGCTGGACCGCTTGGGCCAGGATCAGGCTAGACAAATGGTTGAACACGTTATGGGAAAAGCCTGCCTGGCGTCAGACGTTATCCAGCAGGTGGTATCGAAAACCGACGGCGTGCCGTTATTTGTCGAAGAGTTGACAAAGACGGTCATAGAATCCCTGCAGACGAACGGGCATACGGCTCCGGCTTCGATTGCCATTCCAGCCACCTTGCCTGACTCCTTGATGGCCCGCTTGGACCGCCTGGGAACCGCCAAGGAGCTTGCCCAGCTAGGGGCTACGGTCGGCGGAGGATTCTCGTATGAATTGATCCACGAGCTTGCCCGCGTTGACGAACCCACGCTGAAGCGAGAGCTTGGACGCCTAGGAGAGGCGGGCATCTTAACCCAGCGTGACCAACACTACACATTCAGACAGACTCTGGTCCAAGATGCGGCGTATCAGTCCTTACTCAAGAGTACGCGCCAGGACTATCATCAAAGGATTGCTCAGAAATTAGAAGAACGGTTCCCGGAAACCGTTGAGACACAACCAGAGCTGGTTGCCCACCACTACACTGAGGCTGGACAAAAGAGCGAGGCCATCACCTATTGGCAACGGGCTGGGCAGCGGGCGATCCAGCACTCGGCGAATATTGAAGCGATTAGTCACCTGAATAAAGGGCTGGGCCTACTTGAAACTTTGCCCGAGACGCCCGAGCGTGCCCAAACAGAACTTGGTCTACAGGTGAACATTGGGGTGCCGCTACGTGCAACAAAAGGTTTTGCTTCGTCCGAACTTGTACGCGCATCTACTCGTGCGCGTGAGCTATGCCAGCAGGTGGGTGACACACCCCAACTCTTTCCTATCTTACGCGGGCTGGGTGTCCTGTATTCTATCCGGGCTGACTTTCAAGATGCCCACGAGGTCAACCAGCAATTACTCTGCTTGGCCCAAAATCTAAATGACACGGCACTGATGCTCGAAGCGCATCTGTCGCTTGGAATCACGCATTTTTACATGGGTGACATTGTGGCTGCACATACTGCCTTCCAGCAGGGTATTGATCTGTACGACCGTGAACAGCACCACGCGCTGGCGTTTCAGTATGGCGATGATCCTGGAGTGGTGTGTATGGCCTACGACGCTTGGGCACTCCAGCTCTTAGGCTATCCTGACCCAGGCATATCAGCTCAGCCAGGACGCGATCGCTCTTGGGAAAGAACTGGAGCATTCGTTTAGTCTCGCCCTTGCTTTCAATTTCGCGGCGCGGCTGCATCAAATACGTGGAGAGGGCGCGGCGACTCGGGCGCAGGCAGAAGCCACGATTGCACTTTCAACACAGCAAGGTTTTGCTCATTGGGTGGCAACCGGCCAAATCTTGCTTGGCTGGGCCTTAGCCGGCCAAGGCCAAAGTGAAGCAGGTCTGGAGTGTGTCCACACGGGCCGAGCCAGATGATACCGGCGGTGGATTGCCTTGGCCTTGGAGTTTCTGAGCGCCGAGTAGATAGAAAGCCGCGCGCGATGCAAATGGGCACTGGATAACACGCGGTCGGCGGACTGGATGCAGTACTTTTGCTTTGCGGGGGAGCGAATCGACCGGCCCAAATCGGTCACCGTCAGCCGTGTCCCGGACAACGCGGCTAGGACGGTGACCTTCCGAGAGGTCCGACGGGTCTGGTGCATGGTGCGACAGGTTGCGGTCAGTAAATTATGGACTACGTGTTCGGCTTGCATGGGGTCGTCTCCTCTGGTCGGGTCTGTAGAGACCTCTTTGATCAGATGGCGACACAGCATGCAGTGGCCGGGCGTGTGTTCAGGGGCCTATCTCTTTGATTGCACTCGGCTTTCTGTCAGGTTTCGTGGGGATCCCTCAGAGTCAGACGAAGATTTGCGGCCAGGTCCCGCGCAAATGCCTGCTCGGTGGCAGTCTGGGCGCCTCTCAGCAATTCATGAATGACAACGGAACTGTCCCGGAACAAAAATGGGCTCGCAAGAATCTGTTGAGTGAAACGGCCGTTGCGAAAGTTTTCAATATAAACCGAAGTGTCCAGAATGGCGGGACTAACTGTCTTGGAAGGCATCCGGCTCGCCAACTCCGCTATACTTCTTCACAACTTTCTCATGTGCAGCTTTCTCGGCAACGAAATCCAACGCGGCTCTCACCGTTTCAGCGGGCCGCCGGGTCTTGAGATAGCGACCGCCCTGGCGCAATTGCTTTTCTTCTAACCGGGTGGTTACGTTCTTTTTGGGCATTAAGAATTCCTCGCGCTTTCCTATCTCCCTAAGGACAATCACGCACTGTAGGCAGGGGCCTGTTGGACATCCGCCTCGCTCAGTTCCGGATAGTCTGGTGCGATTTCCTGGCACGACATGCCCGAGGCGATCATGCGCAAAATAACGGAGATTGTAATCCGGGCTCCTCGAATGGTTGGCTGTCCCAGACAAATAGTGGGGTCTACGCTGATCCGCTCAAACGTCATGATTAAGTGTGCTTTCTTTTTATTCAAGACAATTCACATGATGAATGTCAGCCTACCGAGTTCTCGGGGGACCAGCAAGCGTTTGGCGAGATGCGATGTAGCGTGCGCTGTGCGCACGAAGGGGCAGAGGGAACCCACCCCCGGACCCTTGTAAGCTTCCTTGGAGGGGTGGCCGTCCGACCAAAGGTCGGCGGCCGGGGTGGGTTCCCCGCTCCCTGTAGCCTGGAGGTAGCGAAGAGGAGTCCAAGGGATACTCTGTTCATATGGGTATCCCCCGCTCGCATCTCCCGGATTCCACTCCGTTCCATCCAGGCTACAGGATGGAATTTGAACACCATACGGCGCTGTACCTGCCCTTGTTGTAGGGGCGAGGTGGCCTCGTCCAGAGCGCATGGCTCGCCGGGCGGAGGCTATAGGCTGGAACCTCGAATGTATGCGTTGGGGGAGCTCTGACGTTATATGCGTAGGGGTGACCTGCCGGTTGCCCAGGTGTCGGGTTACGCTCCGCTAACCTGACCTACGGGGAGAGGAAAACTTCCTACTGCCTTAACCCCGCCTGCCGCATCAGTGGCATTACGCGCTCACCGAAATATTTGATCTCCTCATTATAATCGAGCCAGGAGATGATAATCCCCTCAATGCCGATGTTCGCGAGTTTGGCCATTTCATCGACCACCTGCTCAGGCGTACCGACGAGGGGATAGCCGCCCCAGCCGGCAATAAACCGTTCGGCAAACTGGGTCAGGGCTGCTTCACTAAACGACTGACTTTCTACGCCCAGGAGACCAAGAATAGTGCGCGCCGCCGTCCAATCGCCTTTCTCAATCACGTAGTCATACGCTTGCTTGGCTTCTTTTTCCGTGTCTCGGCAAACCACGAAAGCATACGACATCAAGCCGATCTCGCGCCCGTAGCCGTGGGCGAGTTGTTTTACATCGTCGACTACCTCTTTGCCGTGCTCCAGGGTATCGACTTGAATGAAGTTGAAATCCACCTCGCGGGCGGAAAAGTCTCTGCCGGCCGGTGAGAAGCCGGCGTTGATCAGGGTAGGGTAGGGCTTTTGGACCGGCTTGGGCAGCATATAGCCGTCTTTGACCTGAAAGAATTCGCCCGTGTGATCAAAGTTTTGCTCAGTCCACAAACGCTTAATGACGTGTATCCACTCGCCCGCGTAGCGGTAGCGTTCGTCGTGCTCCATCTGCTTGGCGGCGAACATCTCCATTTCCGGCGAGAACCAGCCGCACACAATGTTTAAGCCCCAACGGCCTTCGGAAATATGATCAATGGTCGCGCCCTGTTTGGCTGCGACAAGGGGATGAACGGTCGGTGCATGCGAGGTCGAAAAGAGCATGATGTTCTTGGTCTGGGTGGCCATGGCCGTCGCCCAGGTATAGGTCTCCATGCAGTCACCGTTGAAATCGGTTGTGCCGCCAAAGCCTTTCCAGCGTCCAACCGGGACAAGCAGTTCAAAACCTAAATCATCGGCCTGCTGGGAAATAAGGACATTGTGTTTATAGGTCGGCTCAAACGTGGACTCGGCGTGTGTAATAGTACAGCCATAGCTACAGTTCTGACCAAAAATACCCAGCTTCATTTTGTTGTCATTAAAGACGGGCACGTGGGTGCGACGGTATTCTTTCAGGTCGTCCGGATGCATGTTGTTTCTTCCTTCCGAAGCAGTGCTGTCTTGCGCCTTTTGCGCCTCTTGTATTTGTTCAGAGCCTATGTCTTTGTAAACAGAGTCCAAAGTACCAGAAGACGGCTATTCTTGTGGAAAAACTCGAAATCCATATTTGTACGAAGACCAAGTGTACGAACAGGACCGTAGAGGTCAAGGTCCGCACAGATGAGGCTGAGCCCGGGGTCTATAACGGGCTGGAGCTGCTGACGGCGGTGCGGGAACTGGTTGCGGAGCGGCAACTCGGAGACGTGGCTGAAGTGCGTGAGGTGACGTGCATGTCGAGTTGCCCGGTCGGACCTCGGGCTGACCTCATGCAGGACGCTAAACGCGTGCGCTATATCAAGCGCCATTGGCCTACGGGCCGGCCGGATTTCGTGACGTGGCTCTCGATCGACAGTATTGAAGATGAGATTCAGAAATGGCTGGGAGAGAGCCTTCTTCCTGAGGGAGAAGGCTCTTAAGGCATGTTGCTCGTTGAGCAGTATTTCTTAGGGCAAAGGAGGATATAACGCATGCGTGTAGCCGTTGGTGGATATTTGGTTGCGGTGAATACCTTTGCCACTCAGCAGATGGGGCTAGCGCTATTTCAGCGTGCGACACTGACGGGAGAGCGCGTGCTGCGCGCGGGAGGGAGAGAGGGCGCGATTGCCGGCTTCCTCAACGGCGCTAAACAGCATAATTGGGACGTACTGCCGCTCCAGTTTGTCGTGCCCGGCGTTGGAGGAAAGGTCACCTCAGAGGCGCATGAAGCGGCCAAAGCCGGCTTTATTGATCTCTTGCGGAAGAATGATCCGGTTGACGGTGTTTTTCTTCAACTGCATGGGACGGCGGTATCAGACGACTGCGATGACTGCGAAGGCGATTTCCTGAGAACATTACGCGAGCTGCTTGGCGACAAGATTCCGATCATTGCCTTGCTGGATGGCCATTCCAATACAACGCCGTTGATGGTCGAGCAGGCCAGTGTGTTACTAGGCGTAAAAACCAACCCACATTACGACTTTGTTCCGGTTGGCGACCGGGCCGCTCAGATTATGGCCGGTCTGTTTGACGGCAGTGTGTCAGCCACAAGCGCGTGGGCTCAGCCGGCCATGGCTCCGGCCCTGCAAAAAATCTATATCGCTCCCGGCTGGCCCATGGAGTCGCTGATGCGTCAGGCGCATAATTTGTCACGAGATGCACGCGTTCTCGACGTGTCGCTGCTGGGTGGATTTTTCTGTTCTGACATTCTTCACACGGGCATCAGTGTGACGGTGACGACCAATAATGAACCTGCGCTGGCCCAAGACATTGCCGAGCAAATCAAAGCAGCGTGTTGGGCTAAACGCCAGGCCTTTCACACCGATATGGTCCCGGTGGACGAAGGCGTGCGAGAGGCCATCGGGGCCGGTGACGGACTCGTTGTGCTCGGAGACCTTGCTGACAGTGGTGGAGCGGGGACGCCGGGTGATGGAACTGTCCTACTCGCAGAGCTGCTCAAGCAGAATGCCAAGGGAGCAGTGGTCAGCAATATTATTGATCCAGCAGCCGTCCAGGCCGCTATCCAAGCCGGAATCGGCAAAAACGTTACACTAACGGTTGGCGGTAAAGTCGACGCCTTTCACGGCGATCCAATTGAGATCAGCGGCCGGGTTCGGGTTGTTCAGGACGGTGTGTACACCGCAGCAACTGCGTTTAATGCCGGTACATATCGGCGTGGGCCGACGGTTGTCGTAGACTGTGGCGGGGTTGAGGTTATTTTGACTTCGCGTCCGACACATGGCTTTGAGGCCAACCATTTCCGTAGTCTCGGAATTGAACCGACTCAACGCAAGATTCTGGCGATCAAGTCTGAACTCCAACACCGGGCCGGGTTTGCCGTTATTGCGAGTAAATTTATCGATGTAGATACGCCCGGACTCGCAACCCAGATCCACTCTCGACTGCCGTATGAAAAGATTCGGCGCCCGGTGTTTCCATTGGATGATATTTAGGGGGCCGTATGAACATCCGAAAGATCGATCACATTGGTGTGGCCGTCCAAGACCTGGATAAATATCTCAAAGTGTTTGGCGAGGACTTGGGGCTGGAGATTCACGACTTCGAAGAAGCCGATCCGTATGAAGGACTGCGGATTGCCTTTGCCAAGGTCGGCGAAGTGGATTTCGAGTTTCTGCAAGACCGCATTCCCGATACGGCCGAAAAAGTGACTGACCAAGGCGATATCTCGCGTTGGATAGAAAAACGCGGCGAAGGCATACACCACATCGCCTTGCGCGTGGATGATATTGATGCGGCCATTCAAGAGGCGAAAGCCAAAGGTATGCGTGTCATCGATGAAAAGGGCCGGCCGGGAGCGCGCGGCTCAAGAGTGGCCTTTATCCATCCCAAGAGCACGGGCGGCATTCTCATTCACTTTGTTGAGCGAGACGAGCGGTCGTGAGCAAACCGAATAGTTTCAGTCCGCATACGTATGACCAGCCGCTTGATCTGTCCGCCATCACGCTGACCGTTTTCCTGAGCGCCATCTGGGGCGGTGCGTTCGTTGCGATCAAGATCAGCCTGTTTGATATGCCGCCGCTGGGCGCGGCGGCGCTCCGATTCGGTATTACCGCCGTCGTGCTCTTGGCCTGGGCCCGGTATCAGGCTGTTGACCTGCGT
>CAUZQN010000141.1:0-6950 GCA_963581605.1 uncultured Binatia bacterium (SeqCode) | reverse complement strand
AGGCCTTCTACGACACGATTTTTCCTCAAATGGAAGCGATCGTTGCCTATCTCGACCAGTTCCCCCTCGACCAATTACCCGAAGGGGCGCAGCAGCTCTACTCTCTGACGCTCTCGTTGGTAGAAGTCACCAGTGCGGTGGAGTTGTATCATCAGCCCCACATTATTGAGGCCATTGAGCCCGCCCGCTTCCGACGGGTGGAATAAGTCTGAGGCAGACAAAAGAAAGGAACAATGGCCATGGCTGGGCGATTAGACACAAAAGTAGCGCTGGTGACTGGTGGCGGCTCGGGCATTGGACGCTCATCGGCTCTGGCTTTTGCAAGAGAAGGCGCCAAGGTCGTTGTTGCTGACGTGGATGTGGAGGGCGGAGAAGAGACTGTGCGCATGATCGAGGCAACGGGCGGAGCAGCCTTTTTTGTCAGCACCGACGTCTCCCAGGCGGCTGAGGTCACAGCGTTAGTCGAGCGGGCAGTAGCAACCTATGGCCGCCTGGATTGTGCCTTGAACAATGCGGGCATCCAGGGGGAAATCAAGCAGACGGCTGAGTGTAGTGAAGAGAATTGGAATCGCATTATTGCGACCAACCTGACCGGGGTGTGGCTGTGCATGAAACAGGAGATCCCGCATATGTTGAAACAGGGCGGGGGCGCGATCGTCAACATGGCCTCGAATTTTGGGCTAGTAGGCTCGGACGGGATGCCGGCGTATTCGGCCAGTAAGCACGGCGTGGTCGGTCTGACGAAAACGGCGGCGCTGGAGTATGCCAAGTCCGGCATTCGAGTCAATGCCGTATGCCCCGGGCCGGTACAAACCCCCATGATCGACAAGATCCTGCGTGCGCAGCCTAAGCTGGCCAATCAGATCATTGAGGCAATTAAGGACAGAGAGCCCATAGGGCGGATGGGACTACCGGAGGAGATTGCCGAGGCCGTGGTCTGGTTGTGTTCGGACGCGGCGTCTTTTGTGACAGGAACCGCCATGGCTGTCGATGGCGGCTTTGTGACGCAGTAGCGGCCCGAATCGTCCGTGTTTCCCAACACTGTACCATTGGATCTTGAGGTCAAAAAGGAGTTGTAGCTATGCCAACCCAAGCGACAAGTCGCTTTGAAACGATCAATGGCCTGAAGCTGCATTATGTCGATTGGGGAAACGAGCATGCGACGCCACAGACGACGCCAATAGTATGTCTGCATGGATTGCGGGCATATGGCCACTGGTTCGATGAATTCGCCCAGGTAGTGAAAGATCGCTATCGCGTCCTCGCCCTGGATCAACGGGGTCGGGGTGAGACTGACTGGGCACCAGACGGCAACTACACCAGAGAAGCCTACGTTTCGGACGTAGAAGCCTTTGTCGACACGCTGCAGCTCGACAAGGTGATCCTTGTTGGACACTCGATGGGTGGTCTGAATGCCATTCACTACACCGCTCGTCACCCTGACCGTGTGCTGGCTCTGTGTGTGTTAGACATCGGTCCAGAGGTTGATCCCGTAGGAATGCAGCGCATGCGTACCGAACTGGGCGAAACTCCGGCGGGGTTTGATTCACGGCAGGAGGCCAAGGCTTTTCTGAAACAGCGCCACCCCAAGGCGTCAGAAGAGAACCGCCAAACGCGTCTCAAGTGGATGCTTAAGGAAGGGTCGGAAGGCAAGATCGAGTGGCGGATAGACCAAGCCATATTCGATCCAAACCTGCGCCCTGATCCAGTCGAGGAGACCTGGGCTCTCTTGAAAAAGATCCAGTGTCCCACGTTGATTGTCCGTGGCGGCGTGTCAGACGTGCTGACAGTTGACACCTGCGAGAAGATGGTAGAGCTCATCCCGAGGAGCCAGTGGGTGGAGATTCCCAACGCCGGCCACATGGTGATTGAGGATAACCCCGTGGCGTTCAACGCGGCCATGCTCGACTTCTTGGGGAGAAGCACGTAACAGCGATGCAGTTCGTGATCTTGGTCATCCCCTATATGCGGGGACGGGGCGAGACTGTTCACCTGCCGGGCTCTGATCCGCAGCGCTTCCAAATCCTGATGGAGCGGCTCAAGGAACAGATGCAGTTTGCAGAATCGGTCGGCTACAACGGCTTTTGCATGACCGAGTAGCATTTGCAGATCGAGGGTATCGAGACGACGACAAACCCGTTGTTTTGGGACTACTTCGTAGCCCAGCACACGCACAAGCTGCGAGTTGGCCAGCTGGGCATGAATCTCACGGCGGTGAACCCGATCAAGCTGGCCGAGGATATCGCCATGCTCGACCACTTCACGGGTGGGCGAGTATTCGTCGGCTTCACGCGAGGCAACACGCCGCGCTGGACGGCGACCTTTGGCCAGCATCTCAATATCACTTCAGCAGAGTCTGACAAGTCGGTGGCGGACCAGCGTAATCGTGCGGCGCTGTATGAGAACTGGCAGATTGTCAAGAGTTTGTGGACGCAGGAGACGGTCCATATAGACGGCCAGTTCTGGCAGGTGCCCAAGGAGATTGTCTGGGAGTTTCAGCCTACGGACGCCTGGGGCCGAGGCGTTGATGAGAAGAAACAGCTGACAGAAATCGGCATCGTACTCCGGCCTTTACAGCAGCCGCACCCGCCCATCTATGCCCCTTTCAGCTACAGCATGGAAAGCGGCCGGTTCTGGGCACGCGAGGGTGGCAAGCTGGTCTCTTTTGTCACACAGGACGACTTCCTGCAAACCACGCTTGATGTCTATATGGAGGAGGCCCACAAGGTCGGTCGCCATCCCCAGCCGGCCGATGCATTGGCCATTGGTGGCCATCTCACGATGGGCCGCACCCCTGAGGAAACCGAAGACTTGTACCGCGGGTTCGAGGAGCTGTTCAACTTCGCCTACAATGCGCCACCCTACTATGTGCCCATGGGGCGTCTGTGGAAGGGCTCGCAGCAAGAAGTACTCGACCATGTCGCCGGTCTCGCCGAGCGCTTCAAAGTTGACGAGTTCTTTCTATGGCACCACGTCGGCTACTTCTCCCAGGAACAGGAGTTGGCCATGCTTGAGCAGTTTGCCGAAGGGGTCATCAAGAGCATATGACTCCCCACAACTGCTTGAGAGCAGATTGTCCGATAGATCAGGAAATAGACAAAGTAAAGACCTGACCGGTTCCTGAGAATTTCACCTCGATATCATCATCAGGCTTTACGGAGTGGTGACGGGCGCGATCTCCTTCAGCCGAGGCAGCACCTCCTTATAGAATAGCCGACGCGACTGGCTTGTCTGCCTTCGTCGACCGGGCATGGCTGCTGCCAGCCGAAGCCTCGGCCTGAGCATTCGACTTGGGTGCGGTCCGCATCTCGCCGACAAAGCGCACCTCATTACGGGCCAAGACCGGCCAGTCGCATGATTTATGATGCGGGGCATTCGTTGGGTCGAATTCAGCCCGCAACGGCTTAATGGCGTGTACGCCAGGATGGGCTGCGGCTGCAAACGTATCTAGGTGCAGGATACGCGCATGCGCGTAAGGGCTGCGAACAAAGGCTAAAACCAGCGTCCCAGGCAGATGAATATCGTCAACATACCGACTTTTGCCAAGCAGCAGGCGTGGATCTTCAACCCGTTTCACCTCAGCTCCAACCATCTTTCCTGTCCCAACCAGACTGGTTGCCATATTCTTTACCCCTGTGCCAATGCCTGTGCTTATGATTGTGACTGTTCTGCTACTGCCTGCACGGCTTTAATAATATTGGCGTAGCCCGTACACCGACACAGATTGCCTGAGAGTCCGTGCCGAATCTCATCCTGTGTTGGATGCGGATTCTTTTGCAAGAGATCATACGCGCTCATTAAAAACCCGGACGTGCAGAAACCGCATTGCAAGGCGTGCTTATCCCAAAAGGCTTGCTGGAGGGGGTGCATCTCGTCACCTTTTGCTAAGCCCTCAACCGTGAGAATCTCCGCCCCGTCAGCTTGCACAGCAAATAACAAACACGACCGAATGCTCTCACCGTCCATCATGATCGTGCATGCGCCGCACACGCCGTGCTCGCAACCCAGATGCGTTGCAGTCAGACCGAGATCGTGGCGGAGAAAGTCCGCCAGGAGTCTGCGTACTTCGACTTCGTTTTCATAATCCTGACCGTTGACGCGTACGTGTATGGTTTGGCGATCGGTGAATTGTGAGTCGTCCATTTTTTATTGCCTCTACGCTGCCTTTGCCCATGCTTCTTTCAACGCTCGTGCGGTCAGGACTTTTACCATTCTGCGTCGATAGTCGGCTGAGCCGTGCACGTCACCCGACGGATCCACCGCAGCCGCAGCTTTTTCTGCGGCCGCAGCAATAACAGCGTCCTCGCCTTTACTCCCTGAGATAACTGTTTCGACATCAGGAATATGCAGTGGAGTTGCATGCGCTCCACCAACGGCGAGTGCAGCAGCCGAGCATGTTCCGCTGTGATCAAGAGAGAGCTGACACGTCACCGCCACAATGGCAAAATCACCCGGTCTCCGACACAACTCTTGAAAGCCCCACACAGCGCCGACAGGCGCAAGCGGAAAGCGCACTTCACACAGAATCTCGTTTGGCTCGATAGCCGTCGTAAGCGGCCCAAGAAAAAACTCACGCGCGGCAACCGTGCGCGTGTTCTCGTGTGAGCGCACAACGAGTTGCGCATCCAGCATGACCGCCACCAAAGGCCATTCAGCCGCTGGGTCGGCATGGACCAGACTGCCTCCGATTGTGCCACGATTGCGAATCGCCAAATGCCCGACCTCTGCGGCGGCACGAGCCAGTAGAGGTTGAGCCGCCTTCACGTCGTCCGAAACCTCGATCTGTCGATGGCGCATCATAGCACCGATGCACAGGGTGTCATTGTCTCGTTTTATATACGCTAGCTCAGCCAAACGGTTGAGATCGACCACGGCATCAACCGACGCCATACGCAGATTGAGCAACGGCACGAAACTCTGTCCGCCCGCTAGCACTTTTGCTTCATCCCCACCAGCCTGCAGCAGGGCTAAGGCCTCTGCCACAGAGTCAGGACGCGCATACGTAAATGGAGCTGGTTTCATACGCCCTCAGCTAGCAGCTTTCAGTTTTGAGGGCAAACAGAAAATTTATAGTCACCTGGTTTGGTTGACATCTGGCTGGACCAATCGTACGAGAACGTCATGAAGCAGTATGACTGTATTGTCATTGGTACGGGTGGCGTGGGGAGTGCAGCCCTGTATCACCATTCCCAACGTGGTATTCGCGCGCTTGAGCGTCCGATAGGTGACTCGCCCCTTCCGTTGGAGTAACGCGCTCGCTTTATCAACTACTTCAGAGAATTTTACTTATAGGTCTCCCCATCGCAAAACCGGCTGAGGCGATAAGAGTAGGACATGGGAGAGAGAACAGCGGGAGCAATGCCAACAGCGGAATGTCAAAAGGGTTCCCTTTTGACACAACATATTCAGCGGTGTAAGTGCTTGAAAAATAACGAACAGCAAATGTCGAAAGGGTGTGTCATTACACAGACTGCACCCTCGTGCTCTCGACGTGCCTGTTGGGCCTTTTAGAAGTAGCGCAGTGTAGAAAGCTCTGGCTTCCCCCAGGGCTTTTTTCTTTTTTAATCAGTTTGGGTTTTTTGCACAACGCCTCTAAGCTTTTGCTAGGAAAAGCCGAGTGACTTCTTGAGGCCCTCGCGTCCTGTCGCAACCCTGCTGCCCTGGCCGTGTTCATACTACGAGCCAGTCTGAAAGAAGGAGATACGTGTGCAATCTTTTCTCACCCAGTCCCTCCGTGCCGTTGTCCTGCTCTTGGCCGTGTGCGTAGCTACCCCTGTCCTCGCGGATCAAGATCCCTATAAGGCAGTGCTGAAGGCGTACTACGAAGTCCAGAAAGAAGCCCTCAAAGGAGAACATGAAGCGCGCAAGCGCGCCCGCAAGGCGGACCATGAAGCCTGGAAGCGTGACCAGGAACACGCGCGGGAAGCCTATAAGAAAGCTGACGAATACGACCGGGAAGCGTGATCAGGAACACGCGCGGGAGGCCCATAAGAAAGCTGACGAATACGACCGGGAAGCGCGGCAGAAGGCGGCGGAGTATGAGCGCGCCCGCGACCAGAAGGAACGCGCATGGGACCGCGCGGACCGCCAGAAGGTGGCCGAGCGCGTCCGTGCGGTCGCACCTTACTACTGAGGCCCACGCGCAGGCCCGGTAAAATAGGCGTTTACCGCTCTCCGCCTCCCCTCACCTTGGCGGCTGAAATATACCTTTTCGGGGGGTTGGGCAAAACCCCCCAGTTTAGTGGCGCAGCCACCCTGCGCCGTCACGGTCGTCCCAGGAACGCAAAAGACCATCGGACGGGCGTCATAATACCTTTTTACAAAACGTACTTCAGTGGCACCGACGTGCCTGTTGGGCCTAGTTGTCACGGATCAAAAACCTCCGGAAACTGGGATTCGCACTAGCGAGGGCATTCTTCCATCCAGACGACGGAGATTTACACCCACATTGCCTAATGATGAAGTTGGAGAGGAGATGCTGTCCTAGCAATTCTATTCTCTAGGAGGTGGTCCATGGCACGCCTTTCCTGGTGCGCGGAACAGCTCGCCCCTTTCGCGTGCAACCAACGCCGCAATCTTTCCTGTCCACGGCCGCGCGGCTGCTATCCCTGGCCGGTGCGCTCTTATACACTCCTGTGCAGCACGCAGGTAACCGCAATGGATTTTGTTGAGGCTATGAAGCAAGCGCGCGCCTTACTCCAGAGTGAAGGCCGTCTCTCCCACCGCCTGCTGAAGAAGCAATTTGGTTTGGATGAGGAAGGGCTCAACGACCTGAAATACGAGCTTATCGACATCCAGGAAGTTGCCGCGGACAAAGACGGCAAGATGCTGGTCTGGACGGGCGACGGAGAGGCGACAGAAGCATCAACCAAAACTGAATCTCAAACTCAATCCCCCGCTAGCTACACCCCACCCCATCTCGCCGAACGCATTCGAGCCGAACAAGCCGC
>CAUZQN010000140.1:0-6958 GCA_963581605.1 uncultured Binatia bacterium (SeqCode) | reverse complement strand
ACCCCACAGCCGGACACAGGGAAGAAAGAAGTCGTGTTTGCCGACAGCATGAAGATGTCGACCTATCTCGTCGCCTTCATTGTGGGAGAATTCGAGGCCAGCCAGCCGACCTATGTGGACGGCAAGCCGCTGCGCGTATGCTCTATACCGGGCAAGCAGCATCTGACGAAGTTTGGGCAAGCGATTGGGGCGGCTTCTCTCCAATTTTTCAGCCAGTATTACGGCCGGCCGTATCCGGGCGATAAGCTGGACTTGATTGCTATTCCGGATTTTGCGGCCGGGGCAATGGAAAATCTGGGAGCGATCACTTTTCGGGAAACCGCTCTGCTCATCGATGAGGATGCGGCCGCGCGGAGTGAATTGGAACGTGTTGCGGACGTGGTCTCGCATGAGAACGCCCACATGTGGTTTGGCGATCTGGTCACCATGCGCTGGTGGAATGGTCTGTGGCTGAATGAAGCCTTTGCCACCTTTATGGAAATGATGGCCGTCGATGATTGGAAACCCGAGTGGCAGCGCTGGACGAGTTTTGCCGTTTCCCGCGCTGCCGCCCTGCAGGTGGATGGGCTGCAGAGTTCCCGCCCCATCGAGTTTCCGGTGAAACACCCCGAAGAAGCCGCCGCCATGTTCAACATTCTGACCTATGAAAAAGGCGCGGCCGTGTTGCGCATGTTGGAACAATATCTTGGTCCGCAAGTGTTTCAAAAGGGCATCAGCCGCTATCTGCAGAAGCACGAATACGACAGTGCGGAAACGACCGATCTGTGGGACGCAATAGAAGAATCCAGCCAACAGCCGGTTCGAGCCATGATGGATACCTGGGTCTTCCAGGCCGGCTATCCTTTGATTTCCGTTGAAATGGACGGTCCCGATCTCATTATCTCACAGCAACAGTTTTATTATCTTCAAAACGGCACGGACGACGAAAAACACTGGCAGGCACCGATTTTTGTCAAAGCCCAGGTGAACGGAGAAATCCAAACCCAGACCGCCCTTCTCAGCGATACAGAGCTCCGCCTGTCATTATCCGGCAGCCCGGACTGGGCCGTCGTCAATGCGGGCGGACATGGATTTTACCGCGTTCGCTACAGCCCGGACATGCTCAGTCAGTTGACCGAAAATATCCAGACCGGGCTCTCTGCGATCGAGCGCTTTAATCTCATCAACGATACCTGGGCCACAGCCCAGGCCGGCCTCACTCCGCTTACCGCCTATCTCGACTTGCTGTCTTTGTTTCGCGACGAGAGGGATCATAATGTCTGGAGCGCAATTCTGGGTCCGTGCCATTATCTGTATCGCTTGCTGAGCCCGGCCCAGCGGCCAGCCCTACAACGTCGAATTCGTGACCTCCTTGGTCCACTGACCCAGCAGTTAGGCTGGAGTCCCAAAGACGGAGAGAATGCGCTCATTAGTCAGTTACGGGGAGAACTGCTCGGAGCCTTGGGAACGATTGGGGACGACCGAGCGACACAAGAAGAAGCGCAAAATGTGTATGCGCACTACAAAGCCGATCCCAACACTGTTGATCGCAACCTCATCCCTGCCTTGGTTTCGATTCTCGCCTATACCGGGGGAGCAGACGTATACGAAGAATTTCGTCATACCTCGCAGGCGGCGAAGACTCCCCAGGAAGAACAGCGCTATCAGTTTGCACTGGCGGCCTTCCGGCAGCCGGATCTTCTCAAACAGACACTCGGCATGACACTTAACGGGGACGTCCGGACCCAAAACGCCCCCTATCTCATGCGCTCACTACTTATGAACACGGATGGTCGTGAGCTGGCCTGGGCTTTCCTACAAGAGCACTGGGACGAAATGGCAGAGAAGTTTCCGGATAATTCTGTTATCCGCATGTGCGAGGGCATTGTCGCCCTGGTGACGCCAGAGCTAGAGGTTGAGGTCACAGATTTCTTTGCCACCCATCCGGTTCCGCAGGGTGGGAAAATGCTGGACCAGCACTTGGAGAAACTCCGGGTTGCGGTCGCTTGTCAGCAGCGTGAGTCAGCGAATTTGGAGGCTTATTTTTCCGGCTAATGCCTATCTAGAGGGGGTTTTGCAAAGGGAGAAAACGTGTCATTGCGAGGAGCTGGGGGCGACAAAGCAATCTCTTGTCCCGCTCAGATTACTTCGCTACGTTCGCAATGACGTGTCCAGCGAGTTTCCAAACACCCTCCATTGGAGCTGGAGATTAGCGTGACCCGTCAACTCGCTGGGCGTCCGTACGGTGTAGGTAACCAGGCCGACGGTTGGAGACCGAGCGGACTTCGAGCCACGTCCCGGAGACGATCCCGACAACTCTGACCCGGGTGCTGGGTTTGAGCAGTGCGACCAAGGCGGCAGACGTCCGTGGTTCCGCACGCAGCGCAGTTGAGCGCTTGATCTGATACCACCCGGATTCGGCGATGGCTCGAGGTGGTCGTTTCTTCTGCACTGTCTGCGTCGTCTTCGCTCGTGTGACGGTAATGGACGATTCTTCACCCGCCCCCGTCATGCCGGGCAACATTGGGGCCAGCGCAGGGATCGGCGACGGCGACAAAGTCGGCGACGGAGTCGCTTGAGGATGCGGCAGGGCCGTACCGGCTCCAACCGTCGCGGCAGCCGGTTTCCGTTGAGCAGCATAAGACGTCGGAACGACTTGCCTCTCCCACGCAGTCACG
Source organism: uncultured Binatia bacterium (SeqCode) (assembly GCA_963581605.1). Taxonomy (GTDB): domain Bacteria; phylum Desulfobacterota; class Binatia; order Bin18; family Bin18; genus Bin18. Next base: position 4,301 of record CAUZQN010000140.1, on the reverse strand, counting down.
GAAGCAAGATCAAAGTTTGGGGGAAGACTCACGTCGTTATAGGATCGAATAGAGCGTCCAGGAAACGCTCGTCTGAGACGCGTGCTTTGGGGAATCGCAAGTCTGAGACACTGCCATTCGGCTCAATGGTCAAATACACGTCCACACTGCCCATCAGATTCGACTGTTTCTGCCGCTCGCGTTCATACACGGCTTGCAGATGGGGCAAGAAGGACTGTACACACTGTTCAAGAACGTCAAGCGAGCGGGTGGCTGCAGTACTCCCCGCTCCGGATACGATCATGCCGAGATTCTTGCCCGCAACAACCCTGCCCACAGCAACGGTCGTTTCTCGCCTCGCGTCAGTCGTGGCATTGCCAGACAGTTCTTCTTCATGTGTAGACACAACATCAGATTCGGCAGACTGCTGCTCAGCATCCCCACCACAACTGCCCAGCGTCAGGCATACACAGAGCATTATCCTGGCATGCGCCTGCTGGTGCTGTCCCCCCCTCGCATCATGACTCCATCCCCTATCTCCTGTTATGCTATGAAAACACAAAAAAGGCAAAATGGGTTCGCACCCGCCGGCAAGGCTGATTCATGGACTTCCGGGCTTCCGGACTTCCGCTAGTCGAGGCGAGCGGGGAAAAGGACGACACATATTTTGAAACAGGACGGGTCAGGCACATCGCAAACGTCGCCACAGATCTTTTCCTTGCTGCGCGAGCATACCCGCCAGATTGAACGAGCCCCGTCTGGCTCACAGTATATTCTCGATCTGGGCGAGGTAACACGCCTGCAGGGACTAGAGGTCGCGGCTCTCCTCAGGCTCGTACAGCAGGGAAAAGACCGTGGAGTGACCATACGCTTTAGTGGCCTGTCAGCCCAAGCCCAGCAAGCTTTTACCGGCCTTGATGCCAGCATTCTGGATCAGTCGGGGCAAGTGCCAGCGAAACTTTCCCTTCTGGAATATGTGGGAGAGCAAACGCTGGACGCGGTCACCACGGGCCGGCGTCTGCTCGAAATGATTGGCGAACTCGCGTATTGGCTCTTTCTTGCCCCGTGGCGTGGCAAAGGAATCAAATGGGACCGAACCGTCGAACAAATTGTCAAGATTGGTGTGGACGGCGTTCCCATTGTCAGCTTTCTGTCTTTTCTCATAGGCGCCGTCTTAGCCCTCAATGCAGCCAGTCAACTCCGCCAATTTGGAGCGACCATCTATATTGCCAACCTCGTCGCGGTCTCAATGACCCGCGAGATGGCGCCTTTGATTACCGCCATCATTGTCGCTGGACGCAGCGGTTCGGCCATCACCGCCGAACTCGGCACCATGGTCGTGTCTGAAGAGATCGACGCCATGCAAACCATGGCCCTGAGCCCGGGCCGCTTCCTCCTTTTGCCGCGTATTCTCGCCTTGCTGTGTGCCGTGCCGTGTTTGACGGTGCTGTCGAATCTGACCGGAGTTTTCGGTGGCTACGGGATAGGCGTGATGTTATTGGGTCTCGGCAGCCGGAATTATTTGCAGCAGACCGGGCAGGCATTACTCATGATTGATCTGGTAACCGGCCTGGTCAAGAGTATCGTCTTTGCATTGCTGATTGGGCTTGTTGCCTGCTACCGTGGTTTTTACGTGCAGGGTGGAGCAAAAGGTGTCGGAACGAATACCACGGCATCTGTGGTTGCCTCTATTGTGTTGTGTATTTTAGCGGATGCGGTGTTCACCACGATATTCTACTATCTGACATAGACCATCGTACAGCAGTCATAGAAAATCGTATGCCAACATCAGATCTCAGCCCATACGTTCAAATTGAAGGCCTGGTTGCGCAGTACGATGGCCGGACTATCCTTGACGGAATCAGTTTGGATGCCTACCGGGGTGAAATCACTGTTGTTTTGGGCAGCAGCGGCTGCGGGAAAACCACACTCTTACGTCACATTGTCGGGCTGCTGACACCAACCGCCGGACGCGTGCTCATCGACGGACGCGATTTCCATCAGGCAAACGAAGAAGAACGCGAAAATATTCTACGCAATGTGGGCATGTCGTTTCAGGGCGGGGCGCTCTTTAATTCCATGACCCTTGAAGAAAATATTGCACTGCCGATTATTGAGCACACCAAGACGGATCAAGAAACCGCACGCATGCTGGCTCGGATGAAGCTCTCTTTAGTCGGCCTGGAACGGGCAGCGCATCTCCTACCGGCGACAATCAGCGGAGGCATGAAAAAGCGGGCAGCAGTCGCGCGCGCACTGGCTTTGGACCCCACCCTGCTGCTGTTTGATGAACTCTCTGCCGGTCTCGATCCCATTACCGCACGGGAGTTGGATGAATTGGTTCTTCGGCTCAAAGAACAACTCAGCATGACTATCATCATCGTGACCCACGAGCTGGGCAGCATTCAAATGATTGCCGATCGCGCAGTCATGCTGGACGCTGGACGCGTGCTTGCTGCCGGGCCGCTGGATGAGGTGCGGCAGACCGATCATCCCCACATCCGCGCTTTTTTTGATCGCCGCCCGCGACCAACGACCTTGCAAGGCGGCTTACTCGACACTTTGCTTGTGAATGGAGAACAGCATGGGCCAGAATCGGCTTAAGGTCGGCCTGTTTGTCACGCTCAGCTTCTTTCTGTTTAGCAGCGCACTGCTGTGGCTGGCAGGCTCACGTTTTTTTCAGTCGGTCGATAGCTATGCCATCTTGTTTGCAGAATCAGTCAGCGGCCTCTTGCCTGGCGCGGTGGTGGAGTATCAAGGCGTCACCGTCGGCAAAGTCGAAGCCATTAGGCTCACCCATGATACTCCCCCCCTAGCTGAGGTGATGATTGCCCTGCGGCCGGGCACCCCCATCCGCCAAGATACAACCGCGCATCTCATAGGCTCATTTGTGACCGGCATTCGCTATATCGAGTTAACGGGCGGATCGAGGACCGCGCCTCTTTTAGAAACAGGTGCGAAAATTCTAGTCGAACGCGGAGGACTGGAAGAGTTTCAAGATCGCGCGGGCGCTATCGCCGAACGCCTGCTTGATACGCTCACGCGTATTGAACAGGGTGTTTTAAGCGAGCAGAATTTGACCGCTGTCACCAACTTCCTGCGTAATATGTCGCTCTTGGCAGAAGATCTGCGTACCTCGCTGGATGAAGTCTCAACCCCGGAAACACGAACCGCTTTACGCCAGATGGTTGACAACCTGGCTCAGGCAGCAGTTGGGATCAAAAATGCAACGGATGCGATTAACACCATCCGCGGAGATCTGTATGAGGATGGCAAAGCGATAATGGTCGAGATGCGAAAGACCGCGGCCATGACGGCACAGCTGGCAAATGAGGTACGCCAGTTGACTGGCCACGTCGACGACATTGTTGTTGACAATCGCCAAGAAGTACGTCAACTCCTGGTGAACTTATCGAATACCGCACTAGAACTGAGGGAGCTGAGCGTATCCCTGCGCAATGACCCGTCTGCTATTGTTTGGGGGACAACGGTTGCAGCCAAAGAAATTCCTGACCCATGACAGACACCAGGCTCTTGTTCTGCCTTATTCTCTGGAGCGTAGTGCTGGCTGGGTGCAGTCTCACTCAATCCAAGCAAGAGGTGCACTACTACGCGCTGTCTCTTCCCTCGGGCAACACCGGCTCAGCTCCTGCACAGACCACAGCTTCGCCCGCTTCATTGGTTGTGCGGCCGTTCACCGCTCACCAACCGTATAATCGAGACCGCATTGTCTATCGCTCCTCGCCCTACCAGGTAGATTTCTACCATTACCATCGCTGGGTCGCGAAACCGGCAGACATGGTCACAACGTTGACACGCCGCGCGTTGCAGCAATCCCACCTCTTCAGCACGGTCTATCCGACTCCGGATGCCCCGGCCGATATGCGGCTCAGCGGCATCATACGTCAGTGTGAGGAGATCGATCAGGCCCAGTCTTGGCAGGCAGTCCTGAGCATTGACGTCTGGCTCAGCCGCTCTCGCAATGCGTCCCCATTTTGGTTTGAGACCTATACCGCAACCCAGCAAGCAACCAGGCGCAACCCAGCCGCCGTGGCGGAGGCCATGAGTAGGAATCTGCAAGAGATTCTCCGGCAGCTTTCGGCTGACCTTGCGACTGAATTAGCTACGCTTCCGGTACCATGAGAGCCGGACTGGACAACAAGAGCATAAGCCCGGAGCAAGACTGCGTATGGACTCAGCGGCAGTCATAACCTCCGGCAGAGCCGGAGGCTTGAGTTCGTGAACCGCTCAAAGCGGTTGAAGGCCCCCCAGGGGGGGCGATTATCGAAACATCGCTAGTTGTTCAAGCCGGCGGTCCTCCG
>CAUZQN010000139.1:0-6961 GCA_963581605.1 uncultured Binatia bacterium (SeqCode) | reverse complement strand
CGCGCAGCGCCGGATATTGAAGAGGCAGTAGGCCAATCCGCAACCGACGCCAAACCAGATGCCTGCGAAGAACCGGTATTCGTTATCTAGCAGAGGTGGCGCACTCAGCTCCGATAGACCGATGAATACCCCCTTGCCGCCAACGGCGAATCCAATCAACGCTAGTAGCCCCGTAAACAGTCGTACGAAATTGAGTTTCATGATCTCCCTCCAATCCAGACGGCACTGGCTTCATGATCATGATACTGGCCAGCAATGTCCGTTGTTAGCGGTTGATAATCTTCTATTATTAAATGAACTACCCGCCATGATTCTATTGGACTTTTTCACCACCGCCAAGCGTTTCTGTCCTGGCTACTATAATCAAACATTAATGTCTCGTCTTAGAAAAGATGTAAAAAAATGTAAAAAGAGACTACCACGGGGCAGCCTTATGTGTAGGAGAGGAGTGCTATGACGCAGAGCAGTATTGAAGGCGGATGTCTGTGTGGGGCCGTACGCTATCGTGTCAGTGGCGCAGCATCGCATCCCGTTGTGTGTCACTGTGAGTCTTGCAGACGCGCGTGTGGAGCGCAGGTGGTTGCCTGGGTGACCTTTCCTGTTGAACAGTTTCGTTTCGCCACGGGACACCCGATAGAGTACCAATCCTCATCGCCTGTCAAACGGACGTTCTGCGGTCGGTGTGGAACGTCATTTACGTATCAACACACGAATACGCCGGAGGAGATCGATATTACCACCGCCAGTTTATAGGCCGGAGGATTTTGCGCCGATGCGACATGTATGGGTAGATGAGAAGGTGGACTGGGTCGAGATCGGTGACGGCTTGCCCCAATTCGAGCGTACCAGCACTGGCAGACACGGCGAATGAGTGTTTCGTTGCCGGACAATTCCTGTCTGGAGAGCCTTACCTAGAGTCAGACTCTCCGGATTGACTGCCTGTGTTTTAGAGGGTGTTTGGAAAGTCGCTGGACACGTCATTGCGAGCGGAGCGAAGCAATCCGAGGTGGTACAAGAGATTGCTTCGTCGCCTCCGGCTCCTCGCAATGACATGCGGTTTTCCTTTTCCAAACACCCTCTTAGGACTTATCCAACGTACAATGCGGCCGCTCGAATAAACGATCAAGATATCCTTGGAGGTGCGAGAATTCGCCAAGCAGGTCCGCAACCGCATTGGTCTTGTCCCACAAGAGACTATCATCTTTGGTGCGACGGCCCGAGAAAACATTCGTTATGGTCGTCCGGATGCGAGTGATGCCGAAATCGATGCTGCTGCCCGTGCTGCAGCATCCGATGATTTTATTAGCGCATTACCCGATGGCTATGACACCTTTCTCGGAGAACGGGGAACGCGTCTGTCTGGTGGACAGCGCCAGCGCCTGGCGATCTCCCGAGCGATTCTCAAAGCGCCCTCTATCCTGCTCTTGGACGAAGCGAGCAGTTCGCTTCACGCAGGAGTGAACGCTTGGTGCAAGAGGCGCTGGCTCAGTTGATGCAAAACCGCACGACTATTGTCATTGCCCATCGACTTGCTACGGTTCTCAAAGCCGATCGCATCGTGGTCATAGACCGTGGGCAGATTGTTGATAGTGGCCGCCACGCTGACCTGGTTGAACGTGATCCTCTGTACGCTCGACTCGCTCAGCTCCAGTTCGGAGTGGCAACGGAAAGTCTTGCGGCTGAACCTAGTGGCTGAGAACCGCTCTAGCGGTTTTCACTTGGGTAAAACCTCGCGCGGGCGTGGCTGGGCGGGCGGGCGCTATAAAGCCGTAGGTCAAGGCAGGTGCGACTCGCTCGACCTACGGCTGGCTATACGAGCCGGCTACGCTGCAGGTGCGCCTGCGGCTAGGACAAAGAGCCAGATGCAACAGCCAAACGCGACCACAAAACTCAGAGTACGCATTGGCGCTATATTCGTGATGTAAAAAATAGGATGCAGAACGCGGGCGACAATAAACACCATGGCCAATGTTGCCGAGGTGGCCGCGTCCGCGCCTGCGAGATGTGCGACAATCACTGCTGCGCCAAAAACAGCCACGGCTTCCCACGCGTTCTGCTGCGCGGCGTTGGCGCGAGCCCCGCCGTCCTTCAAGTCTAGGGCTTGGGTGCGGGGATTCTGCAAATCTGGTTTCCCGAATTGTTTAACCCGAAAGTATACGGTAGTCCCCGCCAGTAGGTACGGGATAAAGACCATAATCAAAAGACACCAAAATGGTGTAGTCATGACGTTTCCTCCTCGTTTCCCCGTGGTGTTATGTGAATCTACGCATAACGTGGCAGAGAGAAGGTGGAAAAGCGAGAGAGTTTTACATTTTTTTACAAACCGGCTGCTCGGTGTGACTCGGACAACCGCAAGACGGCTTTCCCTATCCCCGGCCAGACACGCAGCACGCCGAACGTAGAGCGGATGACGATCCAGACCGTCATCACCAGCCAGACTTGAGCAAAGGCGCTGGTATGGCTGGTGTCAATCTGGGTGAGCAGAAGAACGCCCGTGCCCGTGGCCACGATCATAACGTTGCGCAGGTAGGCGTAATCACCGGTTCCCCCATGGATACCATCAGTGACGAAAGAGAGAGAATTGAGGGGCTGGGTCAGGGCGCAGATGAGCAGTCCCGTCAGGAAGAGTGAGTACGCACTCGGAGGAACGAGTAGCGCCGCCAGCGTATGATCAAAGAAGAGGAGCATCAACAGCAGACAACCGCCTGTGCCCAGCGCCCAGCGACACGCAACCCGAGCCGCCAGTCGTGCGACAGACCGGCGGTCCGCACCAAGAAAATAGCCAATCAGACTTTGGGCTGTAACGGCAAAGGCGTCCAGTAAAAAGGCCAGAAACATCCATAACTGGCGCAGCGCCTGATGGGCTGCGCCGGCCTCAATGCTGATCTGCAGAGCGGTCCAGGTCGCCGCCAACATAAACACCTGGGCTAAGCCGGTACGCACAGCCAAGTCCCGGCCAATCATAAAAAAACGCCGTGCGTGCTGCCAATCAAAATCAAAACCAAGCGGTGTTTGCTTGGCCACAACCCGGAGTGCCCATACCATCCCAACAATCTGACTCACGATTGTTGCCCAGGCTGCGCCTGCAATGCCCATGGCAGGAATCGATCTCCAACCAAAAATCAGAATAGGGTCGAGGATAATATTAGTGAGACTCATGCCTCCTGCTATCCACAGCGGCGTTTTCATGTCGTGTAGTCCGCGCATAACGCCAAAGGCGGCAATGATGATGAGGCTGGGTATGACACCCAGCAGGCGAATTTTCAGATAGATCTGTGTATCTGTCTGGACCGTGGTGTCCGTACTCATCCAAACCGAAAAATTTTCTACTCCTGGCCAGGTGATGAGGGTAAGTCCTAGGCCCAGCATTACTGCCAGCAGAAGCCCAAGACTCGCGACACTTCCGACTCGCTGCGCCTTTCCCGCGCCAATGGCACCCATAGTTTGAGCAACTTCGGTCTGCGTGCCTATGCCAAGAAAATTGAAGATCCACAATACGCCAGAAAGGAGGGCGGTGGCTGCGCCGAGTCCGGCTGCCGATGTCGCACCCAAACGCTCGACAAAGGCAGTATCGACCAGGCTGGCAAAGGGCTCGACAACAAGGGAAGCCATGACCGGCAGGGCAGAAGTGACAAAGGTGTGGTGCGGATATCGGACAAATGGATGGGCGTCCGGCGCCTCAACAGGGACAGTCATACGAGCTGCTACTATACTGGATTTTTGGAGTTTGCTCGCCCCTGAGGGGCCCCTTTGGGGCGAGGCTGAATAGGGATACCAAACCGATCTCGCCTCACGTCAGGGTCAATCTTGGTTATTGGAGAAGAACCGACAAGTCGTCGAAAGTCGGGCTGGTTGTGTTGAACTAAAACCAATAGTCATCCCAGACGAGCAATCCCACGACTGCACGGCGGCGGTGCCACTTCGTATATTCCTCCGCCGCCTCGACTGCCTTACTTTCCTGCAAATGATACGAGAGGACGTCTCCCTGCGCACCCGGAGACTGCGAGGGTTCGGCCAAAACAATGAACGATTCGCCGAGCCCTGTGACCGGAGTCCGGTTGCCTTGATCTCGTGGGTTTGCTGGAGGAGCCTGGAGCTTCGCTCGCGCGTGGGAATTCGCCGGGCGGGTGCTGTATCGTTTTTCTAATAACCAGACGTGGGCAAATCCTGGTGGAATTTGTTTGCGCGCCTCGGGATAGATCTGCTCTACACGATCCTTGGCGAGTAACAGACTCCAGCGTCGACGGCGATTCGAGACGTAGATAAACAGCTGCCCGTCATCGCCACGTCCGACGCGGGTGAAGGGTGTCCGGGCCGGCAGGATGTTCGATGGGAAGTCTCGGTAATAGTAATCTGGTCGCGTCGTATCCATAGGTAAAAAGACGGCGGCGGTCAGTGATATACGCCTAGAGGAATTATGTCGTATTCCGCTAAATCCAGGCGTTGTCATCTGCGGTCAAATCTCCGCCTGTGTCTCCGGTATTCAGCGTTCCGGCTGGTTCCACCAGCATGACGTGACATTCTTGTTCGGCCACGGGTTTATGTTCGAGACCTTTGGGAACGACGAACATTTCGCCTGCCTTCAGTTCAACACTTTCATCTCGAAAATCAATACACATATACCCATCGATGACAATAAAGACTTCATCCGTTTCAGCATGACTGTGCCAGACGAATTCGCCTTGGAATTTGGCCAGCTTGAAATGGTAGTCGTTCATCTGCGCCACGATTTTGGGCGACCAATGATCAGAGAACTGAGTGAGTTTTTGCGCAAGGTTGATGGCGGTATGATTCATCGTACGACCTCTCTTCACCTTTCTAAGGCTTTTGGGATTCCGGCCATTTCAACATCCGCTTTCAAGCCTGGTGCCGCTTCACATGCGTGCACTGTAAGAGAATCATGCGGAGAGAAAGACTCGTCGTTATGAAGGCTTACGTCAGGACAAACAGGGACAACTGTTGCGCGACCATACACGGACGTTCAGAGTGCTCGACCTCGACTGAATATGTGGCTTTGACCAAATACGCATCGTCTCCTCGCTTCCGAACCTCGTCAAGGACGATATGAGCGCGCGCGCGTTGTCCTATACGGAGGGGCGCCGTGAAACGAACCCGATCAAAGCCATAGTTCAATGTGTACATACGCTCGGACGTAACTAGCGGGAGACCACACTCCTTCCAAAACTGCGGGATCAAACACAGGACATTCAGCCCGTGCGCTATCGTTCCTCCCCACGGGCTGTGCTTTGCCCACTCCGGATCATTGTGCATAGCATCTGGATTTCCGGTTAGGGCACCAAAAACGTCGGCCATCTTTTGTTCAATCGTGAACCAGTCGGTCACACCGACCTCGGTCCCAACGCGGGTCTTGAGTTCTTCGAACTGCTGAACGACCTCCAGCATGGCAGCCTTCCTCCTTAGTTATGATGGACATTGTGAGCGGCCTGTGGCCTCGTCCAATTCTTTTCAATTACCGCTGGCTTAGGAAAGAATGAATCAAGGGGATATTGAGTTTCGTTTTGTCGGTGCTGATAGTGTAATTGTTACGAGGATACTCTACGACCTCCATTATTTCCTCCGTGAACCAGAGGCCGTCCACGCATTTAACTATTCCTTTCCCGCGTGCATCTCGCCTAGCCTACCATTACCTTGGCAAGAGTGACAAAGTTTTTCGATATCGCGTAAAATACTGGTAAAAGAAAAACCATATTGTTCTTCCTTGCTGTTCCGTATAGAGGGGGAATGTATGGGGAGGAGAGTAGTGGACTCGACAAGCAACTTCCGTCAGGAGGATAGACATGCGTGCCGTTAAGAAACCGGAAACATCTGACGACTGGGTCTGGCAAGCGATTCGAGACGAGGCCGCCCGTGAGGCTGATAGTGAGCCTGTTCTGGCTAGTTTCTTACACTCGATTATTCTGAATCATGCCTCGTTGGAGGAAGCGCTGAGTTATCATCTCGCCGGCAAGCTGACCAACCTGAATCTACCGTCCATAACCCTGCGTGACATTATCATGGAAGCTATGGCGGCTGATGCAAAGATCGGTCAAGCAGTCCGGGCGGATATCTGTGCCGTGCGTGATCGTGACCCTGCGTGCACTCTTTATTCGGCGCCCTTGCTGTATTACAAAGGCCTGCATGCGCTGGAAGCCTACCGAGTTTCTCACTGGCTGTGGACCCAAGACCGACACACGCTGGCGTTCTGTTTCCAGAATCGAATCTCAGAAGTGTTTAGCGTTGATATTCATCCGGCAGCGCGTATCGGCTCAGGCATCTTTATCGACCATGGCCACAGTCTGGTTATTGGTGAGACCGCGGTGGTGGAAGACAATGTATCCATGCTGCAAGAGGTGACGCTCGGTGGAACCGGCAAAGAGTCGGGCGACCGTCATCCAAAAGTTCGCTCCGGCGTGCTTATTAGTGCTGGAGCAAAGATTCTCGGCAATGTTGAAATCGGTGCAAATGCCAAAGTCGGCGCGAACAGTGTGGTACTCATTGATGTCCCGTCTGGATGCACGGTTGCCGGCGTGCCAGCTAAGCTGGTTGGCCGTTGCGCCAAGCTCCAACAGCCTGCTCTTGAGATGGATCATAATATTCCGACCGACGGCGAGACTGAGGGTTCCCGAAGAGGTATCTGAAGACCTACAACAGCATCCGTTCCTGCCCACCACAGAATCGTTTAATCAGGGCGATGAGCTTTTCCGCAGCAGCTTGTAGGGAGGCGTCGTCAGTCGTTGCATTCCCCTGCACGATATAAAAGCAAGCGGTTGTATGCAGGCCGATTTTGGTTTTATCGCCCTGGCGCACTTCAAGGCGACACAGCACATCTCCACTGTCGTCGATATAGGCGTACTCACCCGGACTTACGACCTGTGGTTTATCTGAGCTCATCGGCCAAAAGCGTTCAGTGCCATCGGTTAAGCGAAGCTGCACACTCCCGTTGATTGCGGCGAAGTCATGC
>CAUZQN010000138.1:0-6970 GCA_963581605.1 uncultured Binatia bacterium (SeqCode) | reverse complement strand
GACTGCCGTCGCGCGTGAGACCTCGCGTATCCGGCTGGGCACAGCGATCAGCCTACTCCCCTTTGAGAATCCGCTGCGTAAGGCTGAGGATTTTGCCATGCTCGACATCCTCAGTAATGGCAGACTCAACTTCGGAGTAGGCCGGGGGATTATCGGTAAACACTTCGAGGGGTTTTGTATCGATCCAGCCGACAGTCGGGCTCGGTATGAAGAAGCGTTAGAAATCATCCGCCGCGCCTGGACCCAGGATCCCTTTGAGTATCAGGGAAAATTTTGGCAGGTACCGTCACTTTCAGTCGGTCCCAAGCCAGTGCAAAAGCCGCATCCCCCTATTTATCGCGGAACCATCAGTAAAGAATCGTTTGAGGGCGCAGGGGTCGCGGGTGATAATGCGTTCATCGTGCCCTGGCTTACCGGACCACATCCAACGGTCGTAAAACGAGTCCAGCGCTACCGCGCGCTGCTCGAAGAAAACGGGCATGGCCCGAAGCGGACCACGTGCATCTTCTTTCTCTTTATTGACCCGGATCACCAGGTCGCACTGCGTGAAGGCCAGGACATAACGCGCGCCTACACCCAGTTATTTACCTCGTTTATTCCGCCTGAATTACTGACCAAGATGAGCTCGAGCGATCCACTCAAGACGTTTTTAGATTTTGCCGCAGCCATGCCCGGTCAGGTAGAGGAACGTGCAGTGGTTGGCACCCCGGCTGCATGTCGCCGCCGTCTGCACGAACTTGAAGACGAATTCGGGCTCGATCAAGTCGCCTTTTATTTTCACGCCGGTGGCCGGGATCCCAAACGAGCCCGCCGCGGGTTAGAGCTGTTTGCCGATGAAGTCATGCCGGACTTTCGCTAATTTTTTAAGACTGTAGGTTGGGCGAGGTTCCCTCGCCCAACCTACATAAGGGGTTTCTCATGGAGTTTGGCCTATTTTCTCTTTTTGATTTTTTTCGCGGCAAACAGAATGAAGCGCAGTATTTTCAAGATACGCTGGACATATGCGTCAAAGCCGAGGAGCTCGGCTTTGATTCGATCTGGCTGGGCGAAGAGCACTTCTACTCGTTTGGCATTTGCCCCAGCCCGCAAATGTTCCTGACCGCCGTGGCCCGCGAGACCTCTCGCATCCGGCTTGGCACAGCGATTAGCCTACTGCCATTTGAAAATCCGCTTCGCAAGGCTGAAGACTTTGCCATGCTCGATATTCTGAGCAACGGCCGGCTCAACTTTGGGGTAGGACGCGGCATTATTCCAAAGCATTTTGAAGGATTTTGTGTTGATCAGAGTGAGAACCGCGCCCGCTACGAAGAGTCGCTCGAAATTATCCGGCGGGCCTGGACTGAAGATCCATTCGAATATAAAGGCACCTACTGGCAGGTGCCGCCCTTGTCAGTCGGCCCCAAGCCAGTCCAGAAACCGCACCCCCCCATTTATCGTGGCACCCTCAGTCGTGAATCGTTTGAGGGAGCCGGCAAGGTCGGAGACAATGCGTTTATTGCCCCGTGGCTAAGCGGACCACATCCCGAAGTCCGCTCCCGTCTTGATCATTATCGCGCTACGCTCAAAGAGCATGGACATAAATCAACGCGGACGATGTGTATCTTCTTTATGTTTGTGAACAAGGACCATCAGGAAGCCATGCATGACGCAGTCGCAAGCACACGCGCCTATACGGAATTGATCACCTCATTTGTACCACGTGAGGCACTCAACCAAGTCCCTGCGAACGACCCTATGCGCTCCTATCTCGAATTTATTCTCTCCATGCCCGACGATGTAGAACAACGCGCAGTGGTAGGCACCCCGGCTGAATGTTGTCGGCGCTTGCATGAACTGAATGACGAGTTCGAGCTGGATCAAGTCGCCTTCTACTTTCACGCCGGTGGCCGGGATCCCAAACGCGCACGTCAGGGGTTAGAACTTTTTGCCAAGGAAGTCATGCCCGAATTTCAATAAATTCAATAAGGAGGGCACCATGCTGCTCAAAGATAAGATTGCCGTCGTCACCGGCATCGGGACGGGGATGGGCAAAGCCATTGCCCTACGGTGTGCCAAAGAAGGCGCGCACGTTGTGGGAGCTGAGATTAATGAGGCCACCGGTCAGCAAACCGCAGCCGAGGTCAGCGCCCACGACCGCCGCGGCCTTTTTGTGAAAACAGATATGGGTCGGGTGGAAGACATTAATGCCATGGTCACCAAAGCGGTGGAGATCTTCGGCCGGATTGACATTCTGGTCAATAATGCCGGCGTCACAAAAAGCATAGGGTTTTTTGATGTGACGGAAGACGATTGGGACTGGATTCATGCCATCAACGCCAAAGGCGTCTTTTTCTGCATGCAAGCCGTCGCACGCGAGATGGCAAAACGCAAAGAGGGCAAGATCATCAATATTGCGTCGATCGCGGGCAAAGGATTTCGCGGTACGTCGAACATCTCCTATGCGGGCTCAAAGGGCGCCGTCATCGCCATGACGCGCATCGGCGCCTCGCAGCTTGCCAAACATAATATTAATGTGAATGCCATCTGCCCTGGTGCGACCCGTACGGATCTATACAACAACGTCATGCAGCAGCTGACTGAACGGGAGGACATTACCGAAGAGCAGGCGGTTGCCCGGCTGGATGCCTCGATTCCCCTCAAGCGCTCCAATAGTCCGAATGACATTGCGAACATGGCCGTCTTCCTTGCTTCGGATGAGGCGCGCAATATCACCGGCCAGTCGTTTAATGTGGATGGCGGCCTGATGTGGGACTGAGCTATTCGTCTGGAAAAAATCACTATCTAAGCGGAGGGAAGATATGCCACACGGAATGGATCATGTACTGAGCGATTTGCGAGTTTTGGATTTTACGCGTGCCTTAGCCGGACCGAGCTGCACACGCATGATGGCGGAAATGGGGGCCGATGTCATCAAGGTCGAATCTGCTCCAAACGGAGATATGGTGCGGGGCATCTCCGTCTATCAGAACGAGCGCAGCTTGTATTTGATCCAACAAAATCTCGGCAAGAAGAGTTTATGCGTTAATATCCGTGACCCCCAGGCGATGGAAATTCTCAAAGAGCTGGTTGCGCAAATGGACGTGGTGGTCGAAAACTTTAAGCCCGGCGTCATAGCCCAAATGGGCCTGGGGTACGAAGAGCTCAAAAAAATCAAGCCGGATATTATTCTGTGCTCAATCTCGGCTTTGGGCCAAAAAGGGCCACTCTCCAGCAAACCCGGTTATGACTACATCGCCCAGGCCTACTCTGGGGTCACATCCATGATTGGTGATCCGGATACAACGCCCTATATACCCGGTGTCGGCATGGGCGATGTCAGTACGGGCGTGCATGCTGCACTGGCCGTGGTGTCTGCCCTGCGCTATCGCGACCGAACGCGCGAGGGACAGCATCTCGATATCGGCTTGCTGGATGTGTACTACCACTACCATGAGGTCAACGTACACCAGTACAGCGGCTCCAAGGGCAAAATCAATCCGATCCGGGCGGGCCGGCATTTGGGTTATGTGTGTCCGGCCGGCGTTTTTCGTACGAAAGACGGCTCGGTCGTCATCATGGCCTTCATGCAGCACTGGAAAGATCTGTGCGCCGCCATGGATAAGCCGGAATTGATAGAACACGAACGCTATAACAACGACACCCTACGGCTGGAAAATCGTGACGAGGTGGTCAAAATCATTGAAGACTGGCTCCTGGAAACCTTTCCCGATACCGAGAGTGCGGTTGCCCAGATGGAAAAATTCGGGGTGCCGGTTGCGCCGGTCTTATCTGTCGCCGAGACCGTCGCCCATCCGCATCTGCGCGCACGTGGCACCGTCCGGACGATCAAAGATCCGCTTGCGGGTGAATTCGACATTCCCGGTATGCCGCTGCGGTTCTCACGCTTTCCGGAAGATTTGCCCCTCCAAGCCCCGACCCTGGGTCAGCACAATGAAGAAATCGTAACCTCGTATCTGAAACGCTCGCCAGAAGAGCTACAGAAACTGCGCGAGGCGGGGGTGTTGGTGGAGAAAAATTCGTAGACAGGAGGCAGCGATGGCGATCCAAGACAGCCAACACGTTCTCAGCGGGCTGCGCGTGCTCGACTTTACGCGCGCGCTGGCCGGGCCAACCTGTAGTCGCATGCTGGCCGAGATGGGTGCCGATGTCATCAAAGTCGAGTCTGCTCCCAAGGGCGACTTGAGCCGCAACGCCTCCGTCTTTCGCAACAAGCGCAGCCTGTTTTACGTCCAGCACAATCGCGGCAAGAAAAGCCTGTGTGTCAACCTGCGCGATCCACGCGGCATGGCCCTGGTCACCGAGCTGACTCAGCAGGTCGATGTGGTTGTTGAAAATTTCAAACCCGGCGTCATGGCGAACATGGGTCTCAGCTACGAGCGGCTCAAAGAACTCAAACCCGACATCATTCTGTGTTCCATTTCGGCCTTAGGCCAGACGGGCCCTTTGGCCCATAAGCCGGGTTATGACTATATCGCTCAAGCATATGCGGGCGTGACTTCAATGATCGGCGAAGAGGACGACGCGCCGTATATTCCGCTCGTCGGTATGGGCGATGTCAGCACCGGCGTGCATGGCGCTTTGGCCGTCCTAGCCGCTCTGCGCCACCGTGACAAAACAGGCCGAGGCCAGCATCTGGATGTCGCCCTACTCGACGTGTACTACCACTACCACGAGGTCAACGTGCATACCCCGCGGGCGACCGAAGGCGCCATCAAGCCTACCCGCGTTGGCCGGCATATGACCTATGCCTGTCCAGCTGGTGTGTTTCGTGGGAACGGCGGCCATCTGGTCATCATGGCCGTTTTCCATCATTGGCCGGATTTATGTAAAGCCATGGAACGTCCCGAACTCATTGAAGACGCTGGTTACAACACCGACCAAGCCCGACTCAAACGGCGGGACGAAGTGGTCAGCATGATCGAAGACTGGCTGCAGACGTTTCCCGATGTGTCCAGCGCAGTCTCACATTTAGAGAAGTTTAGTGTTCCGGTCGCTCCAGTCCTGTCTGTGGCTGAAACCCTCGACTACCCACACTTGCGAGAACGCGGAACTGTTCGGACAATCAATGACCCCATCCATGGCGATCTCGACGTGCCCGGTTTTCCGCTCAAGTTCTCCGCGTTTCCAGAAGAACTCCCGCTCCAAGCCCCCACCCTAGGTCAGCACAACGAAGAAGTCCTGACTTCGTATCTGGGTCGTTCAGTTGAAGAGGTCGAGCAACTGCGCGAGGCGGGGGTGTTGGTGGAAGATAATCGGTAGGAACTATAGACATTAATCGTGGCCCTAGGCCTTAAAAACGTTTTCACTTCAGAGCCTTAACAGCGATCTGATAAAATTCCGGATCATTATTTACCTTTGAAAGCGTTTTCACCGCCGACAAAAAACCATCCACGGCTCGTGTATCCTCGCCGGTCACACGAGCAACTTCATCCAGAAGCGTTGGGACATCCAAGCCAGTCTTTTTCGCTAGCGTGCTCACAGAAGCCCCGCCCTTCAGATATTCTTCGGCCGCATACCGGAGCAGCTCTTTCTTGGCTTGACTGGTGGCAAGGGCAGTTAAATACCCTGTACACGTTGTCTTCTTCAGAGCGCACAGCCGTTGTATGACTTCATACTCTTCGTTGGTTAAACGTACGGTCACTGTCGTCTTCGAGGGCTTCGCTTTTCTCATGAGTCCATCCTCTTCTGCCGAATTTCTGCTACGAGCTTGAGAGCGGCCTGGAGCCATGTCGGCCGGAGCGTTCCCCGACGCGTCAGACGGGCAAAATCACTGACCACGCGCTCGAAGGAAATCCGCCCCTGGTCATATAGCTGCACCAAATACGCTCCGGTATTAACGACCTCAGCCCCAGCCGCTTGCGCCGCCTCATAAGGCCGCCAGTCGTCAATCAATAAAAGATATTTTCTTTCCAGAGCAAGGTTTATGGCGGCTCGCTCTCCATCTCCATACAACTTTATCTTTATGGATTTAGGAGTCTCCAACTTGATGACGTTTCCGGACAACATAGCCTGGAGGCGTAAACTCGTTGGATTCTCATGACCCAATTCCTTCTCTACGGCCTTAGTACAAATCAGCGCATAGTCGGTAAGAAGAAAGTCAACCAAGTCTAAATAGACAGCGTGAATCCAGAAAGAGCTATCGAAGGTTGCCTCTGTTCGCACTTCAAAATATTAAAACGCTTTCAAAAAGAAAGCAACGGACAGAATGGCTTCCAGCGTAAGAGTTCTTTCTTGGCCTCAAAAGAATTGTTGAAGTTTTTCTGTATTCTGAGATAAAACAAAGACAAATTCTTAAAATAAGATAAAAATAAGTATATTATTACTGATACTATAAATTATGGAAAGCCATTTGCTTTCAGATACTTAATAAAAAATTTATAGACAATAACTAGAAAATATATGGTAATAAAATATGAAGACACTCCTTCCTGGATTCGCTACGACGCGTATGCACTATTCAATGTTTTGACCGAAGCAAAGGCCAGCGTTCTCTCTCTTACTGGCGTCCCTTAATCAACGAAGCTGGGTCGAAGAGCTTCAAGCTCTTCAATTAAAACGGGAAGTAGCGGGGACATCTCGGATAGAAGGAGCTGATTTCACAGAGCATGAGCTCTCGTTCAAAAAGTCTGAGAGCAAGGGGTCCGCCCCGGCGAGTTGTCATAACAACATTGTTCGATTCTTGTCACTGAGCAGACCCGTCGGCTGACGGTTTACGAAGCCCGTAGAAACGAGGGTGTGGACCTGAAAGAGAATCCACCCCTCGCATGTTTCCTATTTTACGGCGCTTCGCACACGTTATTTTACGGCGCTTCGCACACGTCTACGGCAGGACCAAAACCATAGTTAGCCCCCACGTCGTGCACACATGCCAATCCACTCTGGCACTCGGCATCGCTATCGCAGTCCCCTTCTCCAACTCCACACGGCCCGTTGACGCTGAGCCGACAGTAGACAGGATTTCCGAGCGGTA
>CAUZQN010000137.1:0-6975 GCA_963581605.1 uncultured Binatia bacterium (SeqCode) | reverse complement strand
TACGCTATCGTACGAAGCCGGGTGCGAAGCCAGATCTCATCCACACCTTGAATGGCTCCGGACTCGCTCTGCCGCGGGTTGTTATTGCGATTCTTGAACACTATCAGCAGCAAGACGGCAGTATCTTGATACCTACGGTGCTACGATCCTACATGGGCGGGTTAGAGAAAATCGAGCGGCCCGCTTAGCTGAATTGTTGAGCCGCTCTGCTTCCCATCAGCCTTCGATGTTGTGATGGTGGTCAGTGCGAAAAGTCGTGGGCTATAATTCTGGAGAAGCCGGAACTGTGCAGGCAGGGGGAGTTGACGATTTGGGGGCGGCCCGGTACTAATTTGGCCAAGAAAACGGCGAAACTTTGTGGCAGAGGAAGCGCAAAAACCAGCGCAGGGTCGGGAACTCGAAGAAAAAATCGAGGGACTGACTAAAGAATTGTCCGGCCTCATTAATGAAGGCGGGACAGGTGCGCGCGATGAACTGCGCGAGTACGCGGTGAGCCTTATACAAGGCGGGACCGAAACAGTGCTGATGGAGGAGCCGACGAGGCAAGACGAGACTGAAGACACTCCTTCCTTCAGCGTAGTCGCTTTGAGCATCCCATTTCTCCTTATTGGCATCATTTTATTACCACTCTTTGCGCCCGTTGGGCTGGCAATGCTGCTGCTTGCGTTGGTGATGGGGGTAGGGGGCTGGTTAGCCCTGATGTTCCGTAGAAGGTAGACTGTTCATTACGGATGATGAGGAGCAGGGCGGTTAATCGGCCCGAGACATGCGGAACATGAAGGAGTACACGCCATGGCAAAAAAACCAATCTCACCTGAAGAACTCCAAGAAATAGAAGCCCGGCGGCGGGTCGAGCAGCGCGAGGAGCGCCAGAAGCGGTTGCGTGAACGGGCCCGAAGAGGCGGCCTGTGGTCACGGCGTGATTTTTTTGGCCGGCTTAGCTGGGGTGGATTCGGTATTGTTTCCTTGCTGGGATTGCTGGCGTTTGTCCGCTCAGCCTTCCCGCGGGTGTTATTCGTTCCGCCCACGACATTTAAAGCCGGTTATCCGGGTGATTACCCGGTGGGCGAGGTCAGTGAGAAGTATCGGTCATCGCAGCGCGTGTGGATTGTTCGCGAGCCACAAGGGTTTTATGCCATTTTTGCCAAATGTACCCATCTTGGTTGTACCCCGCGCTGGTCGTCCGCAGAGAGTAAATATAAATGCCCCTGCCACGGGAGTGGCTATTACCGCACGGGATATAATTTTGAAGGCCCTGCCCCGCGCCCTATGGATCGCTTCAAGTTGACGCTGTCCGATGATGGCCAACTGATAGTAGACAAAAGCAAGGTGTATAAAATGCAGCCGGGAGTTGATCCAAACAAACAACATCCTGACAGTATTCTCCGCATTTAGGCTGTGTAACAGCGAGGGGAGCCAACACGCGAGTCGGTGGATAATGAGCTAGGAGCATTATGAGTAGCCAATTTGATGAACTTAAACGCCAAGTCATGGAATCGCAGGTGTGGCAGTCGATTTTTCGCCACGGCTACGAAGACACGCCGCGTAACCGGATCTTAATGGTCTCCGGAAACGTGTGGCTCCACTTGCATCCCTCGAAGGTACGCAAGCATGCCACGCGACTGCGTTTTACCTGGTGTATGGGCGGGATTACGTTTTTGATGTATTTGGTGACCGTCGTGACCGGTGTATATCTCATGTTTTACTACCGGCCCGTCGCCGAATATGCCTACGCTGACATTAAATATCTCGAATTCGACATGCCGTTTGGCATGTTGATGCGCAATATGCACCGCTGGGCTGCCCACGGCATGGTCATCGCCGTGTGGCTGCATATGTTTCGTGTCTTTATGACCGGCTCGTATAAACCTCCGCGCGAGTTTAATTGGCTGGTCGGCGTGATCCTGTTGGTCTTGACGTTGCTGCTCTCTTTTACCGGCTACCTCTTACCCTGGGATCAGCTCTCTATTTGGGCGGTTTCCGTGGGTTCAAATATGGGTCGAGCCACGCCGTTACTTGGCAACGAAGGACCGTTTGCCGAACTCCTTGGGGTGAATCCGATTTACGATGCACGCGCCTTTCTGTTCGGTGGGGGTGAGATTGGCGCCCATACGCTGCTGCGGTTCTATATTTTGCACTGCATCTTTATTCCACTCGTGACCAGCTTATTTCTGGCGGTCCATTTTTGGCGCATTCGGCGTGATGGTATTTCGGGGCCGGCTCTGTAGAGGAGGTCAGTTATGCGCGTACTCGTGATTCCTATTCTCATTGGCGTGATCAGCTGGATTTTATACCTGGCTGCCAAGCCTAAACCGTCTTCGGACGACACGTAAAAACTGGAGGCTATTATGGCGGAAACGAGTGTAGCTGCCACACGTGTTGAAGTCCCGCTCAAAAAGGCAACCGGTCCGGGGGATGATAAAGTCCACACCTGGCCGTATCTCGTCCGATCTGAGTTTCTGTGTACGCTTTTCGTCATTATTCTCCTCCTGGTGTGGTCATTGCTTGTGGATGCGCCGCTCGAGGAGCCGGCGGATCCTGGTCGGACGCCGAACCCGTCGAAGGCGCCCTGGTATTTTCTCGGCTTGCAAGAGATCTTGGTCTTTTTCGACCCATGGCATGCCGGCGTGGTTGCGCCGAGTTTCATTATTATGGGGTTGATGGTGATCCCTTTTATTGACATTAATCCCAAAGGGAATGGCTATTACACATTTAAGCAGCGTAAATACGAAATTCTGACCTTTATGTTCGGCTTTCATGTCCTCTGGATATCAACCATCATGATCGGCACCTTTGTCCGGGGGCCGGGCTGGAACTGGTTTTGGCCGGGCGAAATATGGGATGCCCATCTGGTTGAAGCGCTCACTAACCAAGACTTACCGTATCTTTTCGGCATTCGTGACTACACGACGGCTGCGATCTTTGGGCTGAGTCTTATTGTCGGATTCTTTGTGGTTGGGACGGCTGGCATGCATTGGTGGATAGTCAGGATCAAGGGGCGTGAGTTTATGCAGCGTTGGGGCGCTGCTCGATTTTTCTTAACATCTTTTCTGACGCTGAATATGATTGCCGTGTTTATCAAAATGCTGCTGCGGCATATTTTGAATGTGAAATATATTTTGGTGACCCCATGGATTAATGTCTGATGTTGTTCTATTTGGCCAAGTCTCTTCAGGCATTTGGCTTGGCCGATGTCGGCTACGCGTTATTCGTTGGTCTGACCGAAGAAAAAAGTATGGGGAAAGAGTTGTGGCTGTTAGGCATAGGGACCGGGGTGTTCTATCTGGGTCGCTATCTTGAGAACCGGACCAGCGTGTAACAGTGAATCGTTATGGCACGTAGAGAAATTGACGACGAGAAGAAATCATATAGTGGGGTCTTTCTCCTGGCAGTCGGGTTGTTGCTCATCGGATCGGTCTGGTCGATCTGGGACGACTCCGTCTCGCGCCGTCCGTGGAAGAAATACCAGGCCCAGTTTTCGATGATCGCGTATACTAAGACGATGGCCGAGCTCCAAGCTGAAGAGGAGCGGCTGGCGGCTGATCCAGCCTACCAAGAAGCGCTTACGACATTAGAAGCGGCGCACAGTGACGTCACGGGTGGAGAGGGTGGTCAACGCTTAGCCACCCTCCAGGCCGAATTTGTGACAGCAGAAATTCGGACGAGTGAGAGCGAGAATGTCCTCCGCGTCGTGCGGAGTGAAATTGAGGCCGCCTGGTATGAGTATGACCATGCGATTCAGCTTGAGCACTCAACCAAGGCGGAGAAAGCCCATCTCGACGCCCTCGAAGCGGAAGATGTGGAGCTCGAGAAAGTCTTTTTGGCAGAAGGGTCTAAGCGGGATCGGATTGAAAACGAGATCAACGAAATCAATGCGCGCATCCTCGAAGCGCAAGCCACTCTGGGCGAGATGAATCAGGCCAAAGAGTTTATTGCCCAACGCATAGAGAATTATGTCATGCGGCCCTTCGGTGGGCTGGTTATTCCCAATATCCCGTCCATCAAACAAGTGGTGGTACGGGAATTCGATGAAGGGAAGTTCGACACTGCCCTCTCGCGCGTTGACCGGTGTCAGTCGTGTCACGTGGGGATCGAGAAACGTGGGTTTGAGGACCAGCCCAACCCACATAAGACCCATCCGAATTTTGAGCTGCTGCTGGGCAACCATCCACCTGAATCGTTTGGCTGTACCGCATGTCATAACGGTCAAGGCGTCGCGACGAGCAGTGTCGAGAAGGCGCATGGATATGTGAAGTTTTGGGAACACCCACTTTTGCTTGGCCCGAAGATGGAATCGAACTGCATTAGCTGTCACGCGGATATTCAGACCGTTGCGACCGGGAAGCCGATCGGGCACAATATTGCACGTGGTGAGCAACTTTTTATGCAGCTCGGCTGTACCGGTTGCCATCTGGCGGAAGGGTACGGCACTGCCAAAAAAATCGGGCCGTATCTGCGGCGCGTGGCAGCGAAAACCGATCCGGCCTGGATGGTCGAGTGGGTGACTAATCCGCATGAATTTCGACCCCATACCCGCATGCCGAATTTTTTCTTCAAGAAAGACCAAGGCCGGGCTATCGTCGCCTACCTTATGCAGGCGAGCCAGGAAGAAGGCTTAGCTTGGCTTGAATCTCACCCTGAGCCCGAAGGCATTGATCCGAAGAGTGCCGAATTGGTCCGGAAAGGTGAAACCTTGGTCAATGCACTCGGCTGTCGCGGCTGTCATGGATTTGAGGCCGGTCAGACTGCCACATTGGTTGGGCAGAATAAGAATTTTGCGCCGAACCTGGCCCGAGTTGCGGAAAAGACCAATGCGCGTTGGCTGTTTCATTGGATCAAGAATCCGCGAGACTACTCGCCTAACACGGCCATGCCTGACCTGCGCCTCAGCGATGCAGAAGCCCAGGCCATTGTGTCCTATCTGTTAACCCTCAAGACGGACACAGAGCGTCCCGATATCGGTGCGGAGCTTGATGATCCTGACCTTATCCTCGCAGGCGAGAGCCTTGTACGTACCTACGGTTGTCACGGCTGTCACGAAATTCCCGGCATGGAGAAAGAGGCGCGTATTGGTGTCGAGCTGACTAATTTTGGCGAAAAGAGTCTGGAGGAGTTGTTTTTCGGGAATCGTACCGACGTTCCGGAAACGTGGGACGACTGGACGTATGAAAAGATCAATAGTCCGCGTGGCTATGCGACCGAGCGGATAGAGCAGCTCATGCCCTGGTTTAATTTCGCGGATGAAGACATCAACTTACTGCGGGTGTTTCTCACCAGTCGCACCGGACGTCCTGTGCCTGAACGGTATACCCTCCATGATGAGTGGACCGATCCGATTGTCGCAGGCCAACGTTTAGTCCAGTACTATAACTGTACCGGGTGTCATATGATTGAGGGCCGGGGTGGGGATATTCGTTCGCTGTATCTTGATAATCCCGCCTTTGCCCCGCCGATTCTGACGGGGGAGGGACAAAAAGTTCAATCTGACTGGTTCTACCGGTTTCTCAAACAGCCGGTGCCTATCCGTCCGTGGCTGCAGCTGCGGATGCCGACGTTTCACTTTGCGGATGCGGAAGCCAGCCGTGTCGTCAACTATTTCAATGCCTTGAGTAAGCTGGCAATTCCGTTCACCTATTTTGATTCTACCCAGACGTCGCCGGACATGGTGCATGCCGGCACGGTCTTAATGTCTAACGATTATTTCGCCTGCTTCTCTTGCCATCAACAAGGTGATCAGAAACCGGAAGGCCCGCCGGACGGTTGGGCACCGGATTTAGGCATGGCCAAAGAGCGCCTCAATCCTGAATGGATAGTCGAATGGATTAAGGACCCCTCGGCGCTGATGGCGAACACCAAGATGCCCACGTTTTACCCTGGTGGTCCTGACGACATCTTTGATGGTGACGAAGACAAACAAATTATTGCCATGCGCGACTATATTATGTTGCTTGGTATTGAGGAGCCGTTTTTCGAGACGAATGGCGCGGTTCCCGTTGAAGCTGAAGCCTCGCCAGATATGACTGATATAACAGATATGACTGAGGCAGCCTCGACTGACATGCCTGCCGAGGCTGAGGGGAGCCCATCTCAGACCGACCCTATTCCCGAGACGGGAGCAGCAGACGCAACAAATTAGAACGTACTGTCTTTCTACACAGTAGCGAATATCTCTGAAGCAAATCTCTGACTAGGAGGAAGAATGCGTATTATGAGTGTGAAGACCCTGGTGGCCCTGGTAGTTGGGGTGAGCCTACCGCTTACATCTATGGCTTGGAGCTATGACGCCGGGGCGGTAAGTGGTGGGGGCTCTATTAGTGGAACGGTCAAGTTTGCAGGCACCGTTCCGGAGCCGAAGCCGATCGAAGTGACGAAGGATGCCGCCGTGTGCGCCAAGACCCCGAAATTTGAGGAGTCGCTCGTTGTGGGTGAGGGTAACGGACTCAAGAACGTGGTTGTCTCCATCACGAATATTTCTAGTGGCAAAGAATTTGGCGCTGCTATGGTCCTGGACCAAAAAGAATGTTTGTATACGCCGCATATTACCCTTACCCAGGTAGGAGCCGAGTTGGCGATCCTGAATAACGACGGCATTCTGCATAATATTCACAGTTATAGCGAAGCCAACCCTGCCTTTAATCAAGCCCAGCCTAAATTTAGGAAAAAACTCAAAAAGAAATTTGAGCAGCCGGAAATCGTGCGGGTGGAATGTGACGCCCATGGCTGGATGAAGGGCTGGATCGTGGTCATGGAGCATCCATACTACGCGATATCAGATGGATCAGGGGCCTTTACTCTGACCGATGTTCCTGCCGGTGAGTATGAGGTGAAGTTCTGGCATGAGACGCTGGGTGAGGCAATGCAAAATGTGACGGTTGAGGCAGATGGAGAGGCCAGCGTAAGTGTTGAAATGTCACAGTCGTAAAAGATAAGTTCGGCGGCGAAAGGGGAGCTCTTAAGAGCTCCCCTTTTTTCTTT
>CAUZQN010000136.1:0-6995 GCA_963581605.1 uncultured Binatia bacterium (SeqCode) | reverse complement strand
CGCCGCCGATGAATAGGCATTCAACGGTGTCGTTGATCGGTTCGCGAGGTCTAATCTCGCCGCCGTAGGGATCCTCCTCGTACTTCGCCAGCACTCCGGTAAGGTCGGACGTAAACTGCGCCGTCCCTTCCGGCCGGTAGTTCAGCCGCAGCTCACGTTCCTGGACGAACTTTTGTTTGATGGCATCGTAGTATTCTTGCGGATGGGCGGACGGATAGAGCCAACTCAGGGGGTCGATCAGAGGCTTTTCCATTACGTTAGTTCGTTTATCCATTTCGTCTCCTACCTGTCTTACTCATCTTCTACGTACCTTGAGGCAGTGCATTCGGCTCTTGGGTAAAAAAGAGGGAGAAGATATTGGAGCTAAAGGCTTTAGAAAAATTTCTGCAATCCTCTAGAAGGATACCGGAAGGGAGTCTGAAGGGATAGCTGGCTGCTCCTAGAAGAAGGGCTCACCCGGCTCAAGCCCGAGCAGCATGCGCCCTGCAGTCTGGTACGTCTTCTGGGATACCACCACATGTTGGTTGAGGGTATGGATATCACGGAAGTGCCGATCCAAGGGATGGCTCGCATACAACGACGAGCCCCCGCCTGCCTGGTACATAAGCGTCACGGCCTGGACACAGGAATTGGTGAGATAAGTCATACACAGCCGGTAGCGCGCACGCTGACCCGTGGACAGCGCGTCGCCCGCGCGTAGCGTTTCCCACAGATCGCCTATGACATCGACCCAATAGCTTCGGGCTGAACCCAACAGCGCTTCGGCTTGCGCCACGGCCGACTGGATATGCGCCTCCTCGCACAGCATATTATTACCGAACATCATCGGTTTGTGCCCGACCAGCCCAACCACCGTGTCAATCGCACTCCGGGTTATGCCCAGTGGCACGCCAGGCAGATTGGATAGAAACAACGACGGCAGTGCGTACAGCGGGCTCTGACGCTGACTGACCGGCCTGCCGAGGTTAAACGTCCGCTCCGCCGGGACAAACACGTCGTTGACCTCTACGTCATGACTGCCGGTCCCGCGCAGGCCGGTGGTGGTCCACGTATCGATGATTTCACACTCAGGCGCAGGCATAAAACACACTCGAATCTCCGGAGCGCCTTTTTTGCTCAGCCGGGGGGTATCCCCGTCAAAGACCGTACAGGCGTTGGCGATCCAGGTGCTATGCTGACAGCCACTGGCAAACTTCCAGCGACCGCTGACCCGGTAACCGTCTTTGGTTGCGAGCGCCCGGCCAGACGGCCGCAGCACAGTCGCCGTTACAGCATTAATATCCGGATACATCTCGCGGGCGACGGCCTGGTCAAGGAACGCGGTGAAATAACCGCCATCCGAACC
Source organism: uncultured Binatia bacterium (SeqCode) (assembly GCA_963581605.1). Classification (GTDB taxonomy): domain Bacteria; phylum Desulfobacterota; class Binatia; order Bin18; family Bin18; genus Bin18. The sequence continues at coordinate 5,650 of CAUZQN010000136.1, read as the reverse complement.
TATCATGGAGCACCAGCCCACCGAGCCATCCGCCAAAGACAGCGCTTCAACAACTCGCATTTGTGTAAGCGGGTCTGCTTCCGGGCCGCCCCACTCGTGCGGCATGGTCATCCGAAAGACGCCGGCCCGCTGCATGGTCTAAACAAGGGCGGACGATAAATGGCGGCCCTGTTCCATTGCGTCGACGCAGCCCGAATCTGTGGGCCAAGGGCAAGCGCAGCTTCCACAATCCGCTCGGCCGCATCCGTCGTGGATTTCGTGCTGGCAGTCATCGGCTTCCTCCCTGTCGTGCGTGTTTGCTACTCCCAATTTTACGAAAGTGCCTCCAACAGGGCTTTAGCATCCTTAAGGTCCGCCGTGTCAAAGCCTTCAGTAAACCAGTTGTAGACCGGAGCGAGCAGGTCGCATGCCTCGGTTTGCTTCCCTTGCGACTGCCACAGCCGGGCCAGGCTCGTGGCGGCCCGCAGTTCCCAGGATTTGGCTCCCTGCTGGCGAGCACTGTCGATGGCCTTCTGAAAACAAGCTTCGGCGTCTTGGTGATTATCAGGGGACTGTTGCAGAAGGAGTTCTCCTTTGAGGCGGTGGACTTCGGCCTCACAGAAACGCTCCTCGGTTCTCTCGACAAACGCCAGCCCCTCAGCCACCGTCCCGAGCCCTTCCTCCACCTGCTGGTCTTTCCCGTAGGCCTCGGCCAATACGCCAAGATACTCTGAGTGGTCCAACTGTGATCCCGTGTCCTGCAGAGCAGCGAGTCCCTCCTGTATCTGGCTGATGCCGGCCGCTTCGCGCCCTTGCGCGGCCAGCGCCCACGCCCGGTAGATTGTTCCTAATCCCCAAGAAGAGAGGAAATCCCTGCTCACTCGACAGCGCCATCCCGGCCTCGGCTTGGTCCTGGAGCGCAGGCCACTCGCGGCGACAGTGATGGAGCCATGAGGCGGTATAGGTCAGGGTAAAGGCCCGACTAAACGGGTGGGATAGTGCTTGGGCCAGCGCCTGGTGACTCTTTTGTAGGGCTTGCTCCGGAAAGCCCAGCGCCCACAGGCCCCTGGCCGTATTGCAGAGACAGGTGACGCCAGGGTCAAACGACCCATAGCGAAACGCTAACGCGTGGTGGTGCTCTGAATCGTACAGCGCACTCCCTTGCTCCAGGTGGGCAAGGGCCGCGGCGAGCTCCCCCAGGTGGAGCAAGTTGGCCCCCATCGCATTGTGAGCCACCACGAGCAGACCGCGGTCTTGTTCGGTTTGTGCCGCGCGCAGGAGTTGCTCGGCCCCCTCATAGGCCTGCTGATGTTCCGCCCGGACAAAGGAAAACGCCCACAGTCCATACAGCGTCGGGAAGAGGGCCGACGAGTCCCCCACCTCCTCACTCAGTTCTCGAGCCCGTGCGTACGCTCTTCCCACTTCCAGGGCACCCCAACTCTTGCTGGCCGTGAGCGGCACGCCCAAGGCAACTTGTAGCGTGAGTTCCTGCCGGTTGCGCGCAGGACTGTCCGGCAGGGTCTGGAGCAGCTCTAGGGCCGCAGTGAAGTGTCCAATCGCTTCGTCATTGGCCGACCGCTGCACGGCCTGGTGGCCGGCCAAGCCAAGATACTCAACGGCCTTCTGCGCATTCCCACTGCGACTGTAGTGATGCGCGAGGTCACTGCAGTGGTCGCTCACACTCGTCTTATACAATCCTTCCATCGCTTGACCAGTCTGCTCATGCAAGGTCGGCCACGGCCAGATTGTCGGGGTGATGGGCGAACCGGGACTTGGCAAGTCCCGGCTGTTCCATGAGTTTAAGCTCACCTCCCAGAGTCCCGCATTTGCAAGGGAATGCCACCTTTGAGGCGGGACTGGTCGGAATGATGACGCATCTCATCTTGCATCCGCAGCGCTGCATACAGTGCTCGCTGCGGGTGGTCCTCGTGCGCAATAGGCGCACCGAACAAGGCGAAGATGCCATCCCCGAGTGCTTGGGCGACATAGCCATCATAACGATGCACTGCGTCCATCATGAGCTGAAGAGCGGGGTCGATAATGGCTCGGGCGTCTTCGGGGTCAAGCCCTTCGATAAGAGCAGTTGAGCCTTTGAGGTCGGCAAACAGCGCCGTGATGGTTTTGCGCTCGCCGTCTGCACTGCCACGCGCTTCCATTGCGGCTTGTTCGGCGCGGATGCGCTCGGCCAGGTGTAAGGGGGTATAGGTTGAGAGAGATTGGGGTGGTGTGCTTGTTGCAGTCGAGGAGACTTCGCTATCGCCTGTCCAGACGAGCATTTTGCCGTCTTTGTCGCTGGCGAGTTCTTCGGTATCAATGAGCTGCTCCTTGAGGACATCAAGCTGCTCATCATTAAGGTCGAACTCCATTTTGAGTGTTCGATATGCGAGCCGCCCATCGCGCTGTAGCCATTCCCTGGTCCCTTTAACAATTTCGGAAAACTTCACAGACCGAACTCCCCTCCCGAACTGAGAAAATAAGAGCAGGAAATGGAGCAGAGGACAACTCAACGCGGAGGGAAACGACGTAGTCAGCACGACCACTTACACCGTCAGTCATATCTCTAATCAGCCGTCCCAGTGTTACAGGCTTATCTGGCCCCTGTTTCTTGTGGCCTCTCGGCAATGCTATAAAGAGAGGCACGGATAAAATCGTAAGGGTAACCGCGTGACAAATAGACTCGACAGCCGCAAGAATGACGCTAGGGAAACGCTCACCATCTACGCCGTGTATGAGGAGGGCAAGCTGCGGCCGTTAACTCCTCTGCCCTGTGAGGAACAGAAGCGTGTGCTACTCAAAGTCGTTCGCCAGAGTGCCGTCCAAGCAACTCAGGCTGTGCTGAAAGGCGTTGATCCGGCAATCGTCAGAGAAGTAGCCGAAGACGATGCCTTCTCCCTCCTCGACTAAGGATTTAGCAAAGCTACCGACCGGCACGCGGGTCTTTATTGACGCCAATATCTTTATCTATCACTTTACCCACACCCCACTGACCACTGCCTGTACCTCGTTTCTCCAGCGGGTGGAAACGGGTGATCTTCATGGTGTGACATCGGCTGTTGTCTTAGCGGAAGTCGCCCATCGGCTGATGATCCTAGAAGCCATTCAGACAGTGGGCCTGCCAGCTCGTACCGCAGTCCGAAAACTCAAGACCGACCCTTCACTCATTCTGCAGCTGTCCCAGTATAAAGTGGTGACCGCGGCGAATCCGGACTTCAATGTCGTAGTCGAACCTGTAACATTTGCCCATCTCCAGGCTGCGCAGACTGGGTCAACATCTTCCGGTCTCCTCACGAATGACTCACTGTCTGTGGCAGTCATGCAAGTGCTTGCCCTGACAGATATTGCGTCCAATGATGCAGACCTAGCCGGGATTACCGGACTTACGCTTTGGCAGCCTCGCCTGTGAGTCCCCTCAGTTGCTGACCGTTACGCTATTTCGTCCAACAATTTTTTGGCATCCTTGAGGTCCGCCGTGTCAAAGCCTTCGGTAAACCAGTTGTAGACCGGGGCGAGCAGGTCACGCGCTTCGTCGTTCCTCCCTGCTGCTGCCATAGGCAGGGCAGGCTCGTGGCGGCGCGCAGTTCCCATGATTTGGCCTGTTGACCACGAGCGATAGCGAGGGATTTTTGGGAACAGGCTTCGGATTCCTCCCTTTTTTCTCGTCGTTTGCTCGAAGGAGAAAAGAGCGTGCGGCGGACCCAGGCTACAACAGATCCCTGGCCAAGGATTCCATTTCGTTCAGCGTCTGCTCAGCGTCGAAAGCGTTGATCCAGAGCGTGACCCGGTTTGCGCCAGCCTGCTCAAGCGCCGCTATTTCCTCACCAGTGTGCCACTGGCCAAAGCTACCGAAAACTGTGATGTCCAGCGTGCCCACATCACGCCCAACCGCGTCACAGGCTCGTTTCAATTTGTCCATGCCTGCACGGAAGGCAGCCAGATCGGCAATGAGTGGGATCCAACCATCGCCCCATTCTGCGACACGGCGATAGACGTAGGGCGAACTGCTTCCCCCGACCAACACTGGCGGCCCCGCCTTGCGGGCCGGTTTGGGATAACACTTCACAGGAGTAAACTCCACATATTTGCCCTGATATTCTGCCTCCTCATCCTGCCACAGCACACGCATGGCCGCGATAAAATCTTTGGTTTGACCCCAGCGATGAGCGAAGTTTCCGCCGAGCATCTCACACTCCACCCGGTTCCACCCCGCGCCTATCCCTAACAGAAAACGGCCGTGCGTGGCGTCATCCAGCGTGGCCATTTGCTGGGCTGAGATGATGGGATGCCGCTCGGGCACCAGATATATGCCGGTCCCCAGTTTCAACGTAGTGGTAACCGCCCCGGCGCGGGCCAAGACCATCAACGGATCAGGCATGTTTGCCAAAAAATCCAGGGCGCCCTCACCTGGATCAGCGCCCGGATACTCTTTCTCACCGCCCACAGGAAAAATGGGGTGGTCGGGCACCCAGTAGGACTCAAAACCTAATTCTTCCGCCCGCTTGGCTATCACTACCGGATCGGCAGCCGCAGTCGGATTAATCGAGAAAACTCCGATATCCATGAACAATTTCCTCCCCTAACTGATCTGTTTTTGGAAACTGGCCATATCGTAATAATCGCGCCAGACCGCGATCTTCCCATCCCGAATCTCAAAGGCCGCCATGATCGGTATCTGCGCCTGCTTGCCCCCCTTCAGCCCGATCCAGTCAACGCGCTCATTCATCACCAGATTCCCAACCGACATCGTCTCTTTCAGCTCTGCCCGGAAACTCTCCAGGTCACCCATCTGTGGAGCAAAAAACTCCCGGATCGCCGCTTTGCCCTCGTGCAGCCCGACCGGTTTATCATCATGCAGACAGTCCTCGGTTAGGTAGCTCAACGCTCCTTCCAAATCCAGCTGCTCGAAGGCTTTAAAAAAATGGACTACGACCTGCTCATTCGCTGTACTCATAACTTCCTCCCTTTCCGACGATAGGCTCTTCAAGTTCACTCTTCTAACAACTCTTTTGCCTCTTGCATATCTTTCGTCTCAAAGCCTTCGGCAAATCAGCCATACCGGTGTCAAAACAGCTCTGGAGCCAGCAGGTTTCGCCTGGTATATTGGGTCACAGCACAAGGCTGAAGGGGAGCATACCTTATGAACGAAAACCTTGAGGTTCGACGTCTTTCAGGCGCTCTTGGCGCCGAGGTGCGCGGTGTCTCACTGGGTCAGGCCGGCTCGGCAGAGGCTGAGATGATCCAGTCTCTGCTGATGGAGCACCTGGTACTCTTCTTTCCAGAACAGTATGTGACGCCTGAGGACCATATTGCTTTCGGCCGCCACTTCGGACCCGTCGAAGGGCACCCTCACCTCAGCAACCGGTCTGACTATCCTGAGATCTTTGACCTAGCGGCCAGCCGTGGCGGGGTCGCGGATGAGTGGCACAGCGACATTACCTTTCAGCCGCATCCGTCCGTGCTGTCCATTCTCAATATGGTGCAGTGTCCCGAAGTCGGCGGAGATACCCTGTGGGCCAATATGTATACAGCCTACCAAGAGCTGTCAGCCCCGCTCCAGGACTTGTGCGACGGCCTGACCGCCCTACATGATGCAAGTCCGCACGGTAAGCCCGAAAAGATGGCCGTTCATCCTGTGGTGCGCGTTCATCCCGTCACCAAACGCAAATCCCTGTTT
>CAUZQN010000135.1:0-7024 GCA_963581605.1 uncultured Binatia bacterium (SeqCode) | reverse complement strand
TCATATCCGCATAGCGTAAAAAACGCATATGTTCCGGCCCAACACCATCTTCAGCGAGTTGACTCCGGCCTTGTTCTTCAAGCACGGCAAAAATTTCATTGATCCGCGCATGATCAAACGGGGCAATCAGGAGTTCTGCTTTCTCGTATACATGCAGGATATCGGCGGACTGAATGCCCAGCGCCGACCAGGTTGACGCCACCGAGCCTAACGGCACGACTACGGTCTTGCAGCCCAGCTCGCGGGAATAGGCAACCGCATGGGCGGGGCCACCACCACCGTAGGCGTAGACCACAAAATCTCGCGGGTCGAGTCCGCGCTGGACTGTCATTTGGCGCATCAGGTCGGCCATGTGAAATTCGACTATCTGGCCCGCACCACTGGCCGCTTCAACCACGTCCATACCCAGCCGGTCTGCGACCTGCTGCATTGTTTGCAGCGATATCTGTGCATCAAGAGCAAACTTACCGCCTAAGAAGTTATCCGGATTCAGATAGCCCAGAATGAGGTTGGCATCGGTAATAGTCGGCTCTTTCCCGCCCCGGTTGTAACAAGCCGGACCAGGATCAGCGCCAGCCGACTGTGGTCCGACTCGCATAGTGTTGCTCAGCTCGTCGATCCAGATCACGCTACCACCGCCACTGCCTATAGACACAATGTCGAGCTGGGGCATGAAAAAGGTGTATTGATTGAGAATGGTTTCTGATGAGGTCAGCGCCCGCCCTTCGTTAATAATACCGACATCAAAGCTGGTGCCACCCACATCAGAGGCGATGACGTTTTTGTGACCCAGCGTCCCAGCAAGAAACTGCGCCCCAATAATTCCACCCACCGGCCCTGACCCTATGGTAAACAGCGGCTTTTGCGCAGCCTCGGTAACGGTCGCCACGCCACCCGACGCCTGCATGATGAGGAGCGGCTGCGCATAACCCAAACTCTTGGCTCGCTCTTGCACACGTTGGATGTATCCGGAAGAAGATGGGCCGATAAAACAATTAATAGCGGTTGCGGCAGTCCGCTCATATTCTCCAGGTTTAGCAATCAGCTCGTGGGCACACGTCACAAACACGCCAGGAGCAGCCTCCTGGACCATCTTCTTGACTGCTAACTCATGGGCTGGGTTCAGGAATCCCCACAGAAAAGAAATGGCGATAGACTCAACATCCTGGGCGAGCAGATAGGTGATCGCCTGGCGCGCTTCGTCTTCGTTGAGCGAAAGATACACCGCCCCTTTCCAGTCTATGCGTTCACTGACCTCTTGGATCAACGTCCGAGGAATGATAGGCTCAGGCTTTTGATGTCGAGACACGTGCAGCAGCTTTTCAATCGGCAGCCCGGCCGAGCGTCCCACAGAACGCATCATAATCAAGACATCTCGATGGCCGCGGGTGGTAATCAGGCCGGTTTTCGCGCCCTGCATTTGCACGATGGCATTCGTGCCAACCGTTGTGCCATGCAGCAGCATTTTGGTCCGCGACATGAGCTGGGCCAGGCTCAACTCCAATTTGTCGGCAGCCACTTCCAGGGCGTTAAAAAATCCAACCGCAAAATCGCTTGGGGTAGACGGGCTCTTGGCAATCGTAATCCGCCCATCGGCATCCATCACCACGCAGTCAGTGAATGTTCCGCCGGTATCCAGCCCGCAAAAGTATTCCATAGTTTTCTCCCGGTCGCCGCAGTTCTCTCCCGGTCGCCGCAGTTCTCTCCCGGTCGCCGCTATCCTGCCATTTTTCAAGAAGACGAAAATTCCGACAAAAATTCCGAATAGCGCACCGAGTCCGGTGCATCCGGTGCGTCCTGGGGCCTGATTTCTTCAAGCTGCTGCTTCAACTCCTGGATCATCTGCTGCTGGAAATGCCCGGCACACATCGCAATACCAAAGATGACCAACAGGAATAGAGAGCTAGCCCCAACGGCGAACCCGACGCCTATTTTCACCCCTCGAAAAAAGTCAGACGGCATAAGGCTACCCGCTGTATCACAGCTCCCTACATGCGGGAATAGAGCGGACGGCTCAACTATACACAGGCGGAAAAGGATGGGGCGATTATCGGAAAAGTTGGGACGTGCGTAGGGAAGGGAAAAAGAAAGGGGCTGCCAACGGCCGTTCTGCTGTCCGGTCTGACGAGCCGGACTCTGCGGCATAGAGAGGAGGGACCAAGAGGCATAACAGAATAGTCAAACAGACAAAGAGAATCATTTTGGCCCATTTTCGGATTGTTGCCATGCTGGGGATAGAACAAAATGAATGCCAAGGGCGGAAATCAGCTTTCGAGACATCTAGACGTTGAGAAACACACGGCTTTTTCTCTTCCTTAGACTTGCTACATACACAGAGAAGAGTCCAAGTCTCGGACGGACATGACCGATCGGGCAGACAGGCAGAGCCAGCCCAGCGTTGCTGTCAGTCTCGACGATATGGTAGTAAAGACGCGTGCAGCGCGCCCAACACATATTGGCCCTGGATCAAGGCACGACAAGCTCACGCGCCATTATCTTTGACCACTCTGGAACCATCCGTGCAATTGCGCAGAAAGAGTTGACTCAGATTTTCCCACACTCCGGTTGGGTTGAGCAGGACGCGAATGAGATCTGGTCGTCACAGGCTTCGGTGATAACCGAAGCACTCGCCCGGGCTGCCATGTCCGCAAAAGATATCGCCGCTATCGGTATTACCAACCAACGCGAAACAACCATAGTGTGGGATCGAGAAACTGGTCAGCCAGTATGTAACGCCATAGTCTGGCAAGACAGACGTACCGCAGACGTGTGCGATACACTGAAGCAGGACGGCCTGGAAGCCGTGTTTCGGGACAAAACCGGCCTGGTAATCGACCCGTATTTCTCGGGCACCAAGATCCGCTGGATTTTGGACACTATTCCAGACGCACGTCGCAAGGCGGAAGCCGGCCGGCTTGCCTTTGGGACGGTTGACTCCTGGTTGATCTGGAAGCTGACCCACGGGGAAAAACATATCACCGACGTCACAAACGCGTCGCGGACGCTGTTGTTCAATCTGCAGACCGGTGAGTGGGATGAGGAGTTACTCGACATCCTGACGATTCCTCGACCCATGCTGCCCACAGTCTGTACTTCCAGTGAGGTCTATGCCGAAACAACAACCGACCTCTTGACCGCGTCGCTGCCCATCAGCGGCATTGCCGGAGATCAAAACGCCGCGCTGTTCGGCCAGATGTGTACGACACCGGGTATGGTTAAAAACACGTATGGTACGGGCTGCTTTATGCTCATGCAGACGGGGCTTAAGCCCGTCGCTTCTCAAAACAACCTCCTGACAACGGTCGCTTGGCGATTAGGCCAACAGACAAACTATGCTCTGGAAGGCAGCGTGTTTATCGCCGGTGCAGTCGTGCAGTGGCTGCGTGACGGGTTAGGTATCATCAAATCGTCTTCCGAGGTCGAGGCGCTGGCGGCGAGCGTTCCAGACACAGACGGTGTATACCTCGTCCCGGCCTTTACCGGTCTTGGCGCACCGCATTGGGACCCCTATGCGCGCGGCTCTCTGCTCGGCCTGACCCGAGGTACGACTGCCGCTCATATTGCGCGGGCAGCCTTAGAGAGTATCGCCTATCAATCCATGGATGTCCTGACGGCGATGGAATCAGACGCTGGTTTACATCTCACACAACTTCGGGTGGATGGAGGCGCTACAGTGAACAATCTCCTCATGCAGTTTCAGGCAGACGTCCTTGGGGTTCCCGTTGTTCGTCCGCAGATTTCCGAAACGACCGCACTCGGCGCAGCCTACTTAGCCGGATTAGCTATCGGCTATTGGAAGGATCAAAGTGAGCTGGCAAGCCAGTGGCAGGTGGAGCGTATTTTCGAGCCACATATGCCATTAGAGCATAAAGAGGAGTTAAAGGCAGGCTGGGCAAAGGCGCTGCAGCGGGCCAAAGCCTGGGCAACAAAGGATACGTCATAAGGAGGACGCAATATGCGAACAGGCAACTTTCGGGGCTTTGAGGTCACCGGCCAAGATCCCGGCATCGCCATCATCACCTTTAACCAACCCGAACGTCTCAACGGCATGACACATCATCTCAAACGGGACCTGGTGGAGACGCTGATTCAGGCGCAGATGGATGACACTGTGCGCGTTGTCGTTTTTACCGGCTCAGGCCGGGCGTTTTCTGCGGGCGACGATATTACGGGCCGGCCAGTAGGCAAGAATGCCGAGCAGGCACTTGTGCCGCATATCCCTGCCGGACATCACAATCCGACCGGGACTTACAACGGCCTGCGGCATCTCTCGCAGCCGCTGAATCAAGCCGTACGCAATCTGGACAAGATTGCCATTGCGGCCATTAACGGTGTTGCTATTCAAACCGGTTTCTCGCTCGCCTTGGCTTGCGACTTTCGCATTGCCTCAGCAGACGCCCGGATGGGCAGCGCGACTCTGCGTTTCGGCTTGCTGCCCGACGAAGGTGGTCAGTTTCTTTTGACGCAGCTGATGGGCGTTGGCAAAACCATGGACTTCCTCATGCGCAAACGCATTGTTACCGCCCAGGAAGCCCTTGCGCTGGGTTTGGTGCACGAAGTCGTTCCAGCCAGCGAACTCATGGACCGGACGCTGGACCTTGCGCGCGAGCTGGCTAACGGCCCACAGGTTTCTATGCGTATGCTCAAACGCTCAATCTACAACGCGGCTGAAATGACGTTTGCCCAGTCGCTGGACGAAATCGCATCCAAGACTGCGGTCTCCGACCATCACCCGGATGCCATGGAAGGCATGCAAGCGTTTCAGGAAAAACGGCCAGCGAAGTTTAATCAATGGTTGGAAGAGAAATAGTCAGGGATCTGTATTTGTCGTTTTGGTATATGGACGTTCTGCCTTTCGCTTTACGCCTCTTCGCCAAAGAACGTGAGCAACTGCTCAGTCAGATATTCGGGCTGCTCCTCAGCCACCCAATGCCCGCACTGGTCAATTTCTCCGCCACGCACATTCTCAGCCAGCGTTTGCAAAGAGCGCAGGGTCTGTTTGCCGAAGCTGTACTTTCCGCCTAAAGCAAGGACGGGCATGGTCAGCTTGGTCTTGGCGTTTTCGGTGTTGTGAGCAACATCATCCCAGAAGGCGCGGTAGTACTCAAACCCGGCGCGCATACCGCCCGGAGCTGCATAGCAGCGCACGTATTCATCAATATCTTCTTCCGTGATCGCCGTGGGATTATAGGCCGTCCGGTAGAACCACGACAGATATTCACGCTCGCGTCCAGCGACGAGGACTTCGGGTAGATCGGGTACGCTGTGAAACGAGATATGCCACAAACCACCTTTGGGTGACATCTGAGGAATTTTTTCCAAACCGGCACCTGGAATCGGAACATCCAGAATGACTAGCCGCCGGACATCGTCTGGATGCGCACAGGCATACGCATAGGCAGTCGGCCCACCCCAGTCATGCCCGACTAGGAAAATGCGTTCATGGCCAAGCTTGCTGACCAGTTTATACACATCATCTGCCAGCGTGCGCTTGTCATAGCCGGTCTTGGGCTTGGACGAGTCGCCCAGGCCGCGCAGGTCGGGCGCAATGACCGTGTAACGCTCGGCTAAGGCAGGAATGATCTTGCGCCACTGGTACCACGTCTCCGGCCAGCCGTGGAGCAGGACAACCGGATCGCCTTGTCCTGCGGTGACGTAATGGAGACGGACGTCATTCACAAAAGCCGTGTGATGCGTAAGATCTAAACCTGACATTATTATCCTCCTTTTCAGTAGTCCAAATAAGAACCGCCCTTTCTCCCCTCCTGGCTCCCAGTGTATAGTGCTTCGCGCTCGGCTGTGTCAAACAGGTGGATTTCTCAACATCGAAAACGGTCTGGAGTGAACTGTGAAAGACTTTCTCGCCCGTTGTCTTATCTTCGCCATACTCTTCGTACCTTGGGGCGTTACTGAGATCGCTGCGTCCGAAGAGCCGCAAATGCCTGTACTCGAAGAGAAGCAGGTGGCCGCACTCGTTCTCAAAGGCGCAACCCTCTACACCGTCACAGACGGCATTGTGCCAAACGGTATTCTCGTCGTTCAAGACGGAAAGATCGTTGCAGTTGGTCCATCTTCTGAGGTAACGGTTCCCGACGGCGCCGTTGTCCGTGATGTCAGTGGAAAAGTCATCCTGCCGGGTCTGGTCGATACCCACTCTCACCTGGGCGTATACCCGCATCCCCGCGTTCCGGCTAACGCAGATGGAAATGAGACAACCGGGCCGGTCCAGAGCGTCGTGCGGGCGTTGGATGCGATTTATCCGTCTGACCCCGGCATTCGCATGGCGCAGGCGGGCGGCATTACTACGGCGAATATCATGCCCGGCAGTGGCAATGCGGTTGGAGGTCAAACCGCCTATGTGAAGCTGCGTGGCCGCACGATTGAAGACATGCTCATCCATAAGGACGGGATTCAGGGTGGGATGAAAATGGCCAATGGCGAGAATCCCAAACGAGCCTATGCCTCACGTAAGCAAACGCCTGCAACCCGTATGGCCGTGGCAGCTCTGCAACGCCAGCTCTTTATTCGTGCCCAGAATCATCAGAAAAAATGGGACGCTTACGCAGAGAAAAAAGAAGAGGACGAGAAGGCCAAACCACCTGACCCCGACATTGCCCTCGATCCGGTTATCGAGATTCTGCAAGGCAAACGTACAGTCCATTTCCACACCCACCGGGCAGACGACATCATGACCGCCATTCGGTTGGCTGAGGAGTTCCAATTTCCACTGGTTCTGCAGCATGTGAGTGAAGGCTACAAAGTGGCAGATGAGATTGCCCGCCGGAATATCCCATGCTCGGTCATTGTTCTGGACGCGCCGGGCGGCAAGCCCGAAGCCATTGAGATGACGCTACGTAATGCAGCCGTACTTGAAAAAGCCGGTGTGAAAGTCGCCTTTCACACCGATGACCCAATCACTGACTCGCGATTTTTCCTGCGTATGACCGCCCTGGCTATTCGGGCCGGCATGAGCGAGGCGGCGGCCCTGCGCGCGTTAACCATCCACGCGGCAGAAATGCTCGAC
>CAUZQN010000134.1:0-7032 GCA_963581605.1 uncultured Binatia bacterium (SeqCode) | reverse complement strand
CGTTGTATTTCCCGCGTAAGCAGATTAGGTGGCAGGGATACCACAACACTGAAAAAGGGTCAATGTCTGTGTAATTTCGAAGGGTTAGTATCCCTTTATATCACGCAGACGGAGTTGCAAGCTGGCATTTCCATTCCAGACGTTGATGCTCGGCGTATAGAGTACGTCGACACGTTGTCGGGGAGTGATGTCACGATCGCCCATACCAAAACCAATGGCGTCAACCGGGCTTCCGCCGTCTGGTGAACGAAGTACGAGTTTGAGATGTCCGGCCTTTCCCTGCGACTGATCACCGACAATCCGACAGTTCACGACCTCGACCTGAGAAGCGCGAAAAACCGGTTCCGGGTTGCCCTGTCCAGACGGTTCGAGACGACGGAGTTCCGCCAGGACCTCCGGCCCCAGCACTCCGACATCTAGTTCCGTGTCATACTCAACCACCGGGACAAGGTCATCGGCTGTCAGTCGTTGGCGGGCAACCGTTTCAAACTGATCTACAAAGATGGGGATCGCTTCAGTCCGAATGGATAATCCCGCCGCTGGACGATGCCCCCCGTAACCGGCCAAGAGGTCGGCACACGCCTTAAGCCCCTCATACAAATGGAAGGGTTTGGGGCTTCGTCCCGACCCTTTGCCCATATCGCCATCTATGGCAATGAGAATAGTCGGCCGACCGAATCGTTCCACCAAACGTGAAGCAACAATGCCTATGACACCAGGGTGCCAGTCTGAGGAGGCGAGCACTAGGCTATACCGCTCACCTCGCCCATCTTGCCCACCTTGCTCAAGCTGCGCCTCAGCCATGGTTATGGCTTGCATCAGGATTTTCTCTTCGATGGCTCTACGGGCGATATTTTCCTCGTCCAGCTCAGCGGCAATGAATCGCGCCCGTTCGGCATCCGTCGTCGTCAGCAGCTCAACGGCTTTCTTGGCTTCGGCTAGGCGTCCACCGGCATTGATACGCGGACCAAGACGAAAGCCAATATAGCTCGCCGTCACGTCGAAATCGCCGCTCACCGCTTTTAAGGCGCAAATTCCCGGTCGCTGACTGTTCTCGATTTGCTTGAGTCCATGCGTCACCAGCACCCGGTTTTCTTCGACCAAGGGCACTAAATCCGCAACTGTACCCAGACACACAAGATCTAAATACCGGCGCAGGTCCGGAACTGGCTGTACGCCCCTTGCGCGCAGTCGCATGCGCAGGCCCATGAGCAAATAGAATACAACCCCTGCACCAGACAGGCCGGAAAAAGAAAACGGACAGTCTTTTTCCATAGGATTCAGTACGGCGTAGGCCGGCAGTTTTTCTTCCGGAACGTGGTGGTGGTCACACACGATCACATCCATGCCGAGCTGCTGCGCACGGGCAATCTCGGTATGACTGCTGGCCCCGCAGTCGGCAGTCACCAGCACTTTCGCCCCGTCAGCCGCCAGCTTCTCGATAGCGGGCGTATTGAGCCCATAACCCTCGTGAATCCGGTGCGGAATATAGAGCACCGGGTCCATCCCGATTTCACGCAGGAAGAGGACAAGTTGGGAGCTGCCCGTCACCCCATCAACATCATAATCTCCCCATATGCACACTTGCTCGCCTTGATCTTTGGCGCGCAGTAGCCGGTCCGTTGCGCGCTGCATATCGGGAAAGAGCATCGGCGAACGCAGCCCTGTGCGCAGCACAGGCGACAAAAATGTCGTCACTTTCTGGGGGGTATCAACACCACGGCTCACGAGCAGCCGGGCCGTGAGAGGCGAGAGCGGTTCTGGATAGGCGTGTGTTTCCGCAAGAAGCGTACGAATACGATCGGGATCAGCCGAACGGGCGGTCCAGCGCTTTTCGCGCTTTTCACGCTCTTTGCGCTGTGGACCGGGCCCGCTCACCGACGGGGTTTCTCTTTTTCCCACAACAACACAATAGGACTGGCGACGTAAATGGAGGAATACGTCCCAACCGTCATACCGACCAAGAGCACCAGAGCAAAGGCGTGCAACACCGAGCCGCCTAAGAAAAACAGAGCCAGGATGACCATCAGCACCGTGCCGGTTGTGATCACCGTTCGACTCAACGTTTCGTTGATGCTGCGATTAATAATAACGTGGAGCGTTTCACGCCGCAGTTTGCGCATATTTTCTCGCACCCGGTCACACACGATCACCGTGTCGTTGACCGAATAGCCGATGACGGTCAGCAGCGCGGCAACGACGGTCAGATCGAACTCCACGTCGGCCACGAGGAGAGCAGTGGTGGTAATCAACACGTCATGGATGAGCGCAATCGCCGCCCCTAGCCCGAAACGGAGCTCAAACCGAAACGCAAGATAGGTGCCCATCATGACCGTTGCAAACACCACGGCCAAAATCCCCTTGCGGCGTAGATCCTTGCCCACTTTGGGGCCCACGCTTTCCACGCGCCTCACATCGTAGGCCTCTTCCCCAAATCCGTCGGCTAAGCTGAGACGAATGCGGTTAGAGAAGTTTTCGACGCCGGTTTCAGACTTGGGTAAGCGGATCAGAAATTCATCACCAGCCTGACCAAAGTCCTGAACGGTGATGTCGGCAATATCAGTCTGCGAGACAACCGCACGGATACTGGCGGCATCAGTCGGCTGACTGAACTTGACATGCACTATGGTCCCGCCTGCAAAATCCACCCCGTAGTTCAGACCACCGCGATACCAAAAGGCCACCACCCCGATCAGGATGAGGGCAGTCGAAAATATATAGGCGCTTTTGACATAGCGCAGAAAATCAATCGTCGTCCCAGCTTTAATAAATTCCATAGTGCTTCACTATTCGACTCGTCACGTCTTTCCTTACACGCTCAGCGTGACGATGCGCCGCCGGAAAAGAAAATAGTCATACACCACCCGGGTACAAAACACCGTGGTGAAAACCGTGCTGATAATACCGATACACAAGGTCACGGCAAAGCCCTTAATCGGACCGGATCCGAATTGAAACATAATCAGGCCGGACAAAAACGTCGTGATATTCGAGTCAAAAATGGCCGGCAGGGCACGCTCATAACCGGAATTGATCGCAGCCCGGACTCCCTTGCCCATGCGCACCTCTTCTCGAATACGTTCAGTGATCAACACATTGGCATCCACCGCCATACCAATCGTGAGAACGATCCCGGCGATACCCGGCAGCGTCAGAGTTGCATCAAAGGCGGCTAATGCAGCCAGCAGAAACAGGATATTCAGTAACAGCGCCAGATCGGCAAGCACCCCGGCCAGATTGTAATATATCACCATGAAGATGATGACGGCCGCGCCACCTATCATAAAGGACATGGCTCCCTGATCGATGGAATCCCGCCCGAGCGACGGCCCGACGGTCCGCTCTTCCGCAATCGTCACCGGCGCAGGCAGGGCTCCGGCACGCAGGATAATAGCGAGATCGCGGGCTTCTTTAATATCAAAAGTTCCGTGGATAGAGGCCCGCCCGCCGCCTATGCGTTCACGAATGACCGGGGCTGAATACACCGTATTATCGAGCACAATGGCCAGACGCCGGCCAACGTTGTCGCCCGTCAACTCCTCAAAAATCTGCGACCCGCGGTCACTCAGGATAAGCTCGACGTACGGCCCTTCGACGTCGACACTAGGCCGCACGCGCGCATCCGATATCCCATCTCCGGTCATCAAGGTCGGCTTTTCTATCGTATACGTGGTCTTCGTCATCTCCCCACTTAGCGGCTCAAGGGTTTGTCCATTCAAGGTCTCAGTCTCGACGTTGCTGCCTTCTTCGGCCACCAGCTTGAATTCCAGCAAGGCGGTTTTTCCGATCAGCGCTTTTGCGCGTTCCGGGTCCTGGATGCCCGGCAGCTGGACCAAAATATCCCGCTCGCCCTGGCGCTGAATAACAGGCTCAGCCACACCAAATTGGTCAATACGATTACGAATGGTTTCGAGCGATTGGTCTACCGCATACTGCTCGAGCGCGTCAATCTGGCGGCGGTCGAGATCGACCACAATATCACCACCCGACCCAGCGCCTACTCGGGGTTCCAGGATGGTGAATTGCTCGGCCAGAATGTCTTGTGTGGTTTCTCGGTCTGCGGCTGAGCCGGTAGAGATAAACAGCGTCTTGCCCCGGCGTTCGATACTGACACTCGACACGTCGGCCTCGCGCAGCGCACGGCGCAGCTCCTCAGCGTACCGATCTAAGCTATTCTCGACCGCTTTTTCCAGATCGACGGTGAGCAGCAAATAGGTCCCGCCGCGCAGGTCTAGGCCTAAACGAATCTGGTGCGAGGGCAGAAAGGACGGCCACCAGCCAGGCAACGCTGCCGTAAATGAAGGTGTGAGATAGATCCCCCCCCACAGGGCCAGGCCAAGAATTAAAAGGATGCGATACCGCAGACCTTGAGGCATTACTTATCCTTTCCCTTTCCCTTTTTCTTATCAGAGCCGCCCGTCTTGCCCGCGCTCGCCTCCCCAACCACAGTCTCGATCTTGGAGCGTTCGACTCGAATACGAACGTTTTGGGAAAGTTCAAGAGTAATGACTTTTTCACCAAGTTCCATAACCCGCCCGTAAATACCGCCGGCGGTCACGACTTCATCATTCCGCTTAAGATCGTCGAGCAATTTCTTGTGGGCTTTTGTCTTTTGCTGTTGGGGGCGAATAAGCAGGAAGTAAAACACAACAAAAATAAGAATCAGCGGGAAAAACTGCACCAGCGGACCCGGCCCTGCTGGCTCGTCCCCGGTTTGTGCATATGCGAGACTGGTCATACTCTCTCCTCTATGGGCTGCGACTCAGCCGATTTAGCAGATTTGGCCGACCCTTCGGACTTTGCCGCGTCAAGAAACGGTCGGGCGAATTCAGCGAATCGGCCGGCGGCCAGGGCCTCACGCATGGTGCGCATGAGGCTTTGGTAGAAATACAAATTATGCAGGGTATTGAGCCGTGCAGACAGCATCTCGCCGGCTCTAGCAAGATGGCGCAAATAAGCGCGCGAAAAGTGTCGGCAAGTATAACACCCACAGTCCTCTTCAATGGGCCGGAAGTCGGCTGTATATTCGGCCCGCCGAATATTGAGCCTGCCGCCCCAGGTAAAGAGCGTGGCGTTGCGCGCGTTGCGGGTGGGCATGACGCAGTCAAACATATCAAACCCAAGCGCCACATAGCGGACCAATTGTTCCGGCGTGCCCACTCCCATCAAATAGCGCGGACAAGACTCCGGCAAGAACTGTATCGTATGTTCGGCCAGATCGTGCGTCAGGGCCGGATCTTCACCGACACTCAGACCGCCCACCGCATAACCCGGAAAGCCGAGGTCCACGAGTGCGCGGGCATTCTGGGTGCGCAGTTCGGGAAACATACCGCCTTGCACGATGGCAAACAGGACCTGATCATCCCGCTGCTTGGCCTCCAAGGATCGCTCCGCCCAACGCACCGTCAAAAGGGCCGCCCGCTCTGCCTCATCGATGTCTACTGGTGCAGGCACACACTCGTCCAAGACCATGGCTATATCCACACCCAGCTGCTCTTGGGTCCGGACCACGCTTTCCGGCGTCAGCCGGTGCCGTGAACCATCCAAATGGGAGCGAAACTCCACGCCTTCTTCTGTCACTTTGCATAAAGACTTGAGACTAAAGACCTGGTAGCCGCCACTATCGGTCAAAATCGGTCCATCCCAGCCCATGAACTCATGCAAACCCCCGGCTTGCTCAATCAACTCGGCGCCAGGTCGTAGATACAGATGGTACGCATTGGACAAGATAATCTCGGCACCAATATCACGCAGATCCTGGGGAGTCATGGACTTTACCGTGCCTTGAGTCGCAACCGGCATAAAAGCTGGTGTGGCAACCGTTCCATGCGTAGTCTGCAATATGCCAAGGCGTGCACGGGTGGCGGAGTCTGATTGAATCGTGCTGAACTGAAACATGGAGTGGGAGATTGTGTATGGCTGCTGGCCGCTCGTTGGACTTGTTGGGCTTACTGGACTTGTCCGAGTCGTTTTAGTCGTTTTTTCAAACGCGTGCAACTACTTCCGGACCTGCCAGCGCCATTAGAGGGTGTTTGGAAAAGGACGAAGCAATCTCTTTTCCCGCTACAGATTGCTTCGCTTCGCTCGCAATGACGTGTACCGCGGCTTTCCCAACACCCTCTAGCTTGAACCCAGGTAGAGAAGCGTCGATCCAAATGGGCAGGGGTTAAGCTGCATGGTGTTAGACGACAGGATTCGGCAACTTTTATCTGGAATACAAGTCTTGAAGGTTCATGGGCGAAGATGGTACTGTTCAGCGAGTTTCTGTCACTTATCAAGGATTTACACCTAAAAGTTAGACTGCGGGATCTGGCGGTGTTCGCAAAGGGTATTGGGCAGTCTGATTCTTGTTAGCCATCGAGAGATCAGATGGGACCAGGAGACTGGTTTAACGGCTTCTGCTCCAACATTCGGGTGCAGGATGGCGGAACGATCTCGGCCCGCTACAAAGCGATTACTCGTCGGCTCAACACAGATTCCTGGAATACAACGTCCGGAATATCGCACAGTCTCTACGTGGGGTCCTACGGGCGCAATACCGCCATTCGGGGCTTCAGCGACCTGGACATGGTGTTTGAATTGCCTTCTGCTCTCTACTTTCAATACGACAAACACAGCGGGAACGGCCAGTCAGCGTTGCTTCAGGCCGTTCGGAACTCAATGCAGAAGACGTACTCCAGCTCGAGCATTGGTGGCGATGGACAGGTTGTTGTGGTCAGCTTCCAAGATGGAATCACGTTCGAGGTCGTACCTGTCTTCACCACCACGGCCAGAAGCTATACCTACCCTGATTCCAATGGCGGTGGCTCTTGGAAGACAACAAATCCGAAGCCTGAGATCGAGTCTATCCGGACGAGGAACAATGCGTGCAATGGCAATCTCATTCGCCTCTGTCGCATGATGCGCGCATGTGAAGAGGAAGTGGGATGTTCCGATTGGTGGCCTGCTCGTTGACACACTGGGATACCAGTTCATTAGATGGGTGGGAGTACAAGGACAAGTCCTACCTCTGCTACGATTGGATGTGTCGAG
>CAUZQN010000133.1:0-7039 GCA_963581605.1 uncultured Binatia bacterium (SeqCode) | reverse complement strand
CCAGGTCGGCGTGGGTCAGGACATCGCCGGCTTTGAAGTCCGGTTCAACGTCTTTTGTTTCGCTGAACCATTTCACAAAGGTGTCATGTGTATACTGCGTGGGGTCACCCTGGGCCCACACACTGGTCTGCAGCCATACTAGGCTACAGGCGGCGAAGAACGAAAACACTACGAGTCGCCTCATAAACCCTCCTCTCGGGAAAATTTTATAGCTCCATACTTGGTCGACTTTGAACACGAAGTCAATAATACCTCAGCAGGTATTATTATACTGCTAAACAGGAGGGGAATATTTTTAACACTTGTCCCCTCCTGGGTTAGAGATCCTTAGAAACGGTAGCGCACCCGTCCCCAGAACTCGTTCATCTGGTTACGCTCTGAACCACCGGCCTGCATATGAGCGATACCGAAGCCGGCCTCCGTGAATGGGTCGTTTTCGGGATCGCCGGTAAAAACGGCGAACGTACTCAGGTCATGCTGCGTTCGTTTACCCAGAAAAGCGGTCGCACCCAGCGTGACCGACCAGTTATTGCTGATCAAGTACTCGATATTGCCGCCGGTTGTGGCGTCTGTCGCGGTCGTACCAAAGGCGCCGAAGACCAGCCACACCAACTGGTCGCGCATGAACTGGTTCTGGACGAAGAAGGTGGCGATGAAGTTGTCTTGAGCCCCGGCTAGAAGACCGTAACGCCCAGCCCCATGATCAGGATAGTGCGTTCCGTAGGCTTGGGCGCTCAGGAAAAAGCTGCGGGTAGGGTTGAGCCAGCGGATCAGGGTCGGACGGTCTATGCCCAGCACCCAGCGGAAGATATTTCCGTCGGCTAACAGGTCGGACTTGGTGGTGTCAGTCAGGAGGGCATTCGCGGTCCAGGACGACTCCCAACGCACAACGATACCCGTGTTCGGCTCGAACCAGTCGAATGACATGCCCAACGTGTTTGTCTTGCGGTAGCGCGCAGACAGCGAGCCGCCAAAGCCACACATGTTGTTGTATTTGGCTTTTTTGAATCTACCCTTAGCGCCTTGGACCACAGAGTGTGCCGCATCTCGCATCCGAATCTGGTTCGGCTTCACACCAATAAGCACCGAGCCGCCATTGACCAGCGTCCCACCATTAGAGCCGGTGGGCAGAATGCTGTCTCCATTCGCATCCGTTGTGCACTCTGGGGTATTAAAGATATTAATTCGATCCCAACCGACAGACAGCGTGTCCTGGAAAGCGAACCAGTCGGTGATCTGAACCCGGAAATTCCCAACGGTCGCTTCCCATCGGGTTCCAATACCGCCGTTCTTCAGGCTCCAGTGCGGTGCGCGGTTCTTGTACAGCGCCATGTTCAGGAACGGCACGTAGTTATCAGCCGACGGGTCGTCGGAGTGATCCGGGAATAGTGCGGCGGCGAACAGGTCGTTGCCGAAAGCGAATGCGTCCAGCGTACGCCCGAAGCCAATAGACCAGGGCTGAGCCGAGTTCCCAAAACCGACCGGCGTAAAGCGGTCGAACGTATACACCACACTACCCGCGACATCACGCAGGAAACCGATATTGCCGAAGCGGTGCTCGAACAAGGCCGACCACAGCGGCACACGGGTGTCGTCAAAGAGATCGATGAAAAAGTGATCGGCAAAGTTGACCGGGTTCACAATATCTTGCAACCGGAAGAAGTCGGCCTTACCCCACACGTGCTGCTGTTTTCCGATACGCAACCAGTTGCGACCGCCCATGCCCTTCCAGAAAAAGTCAAGATAGGCTTCACGAACGGGATAATACAGGTCCATATTCGTTTCACGGATCATCCCGAAACGTAGGTCGTTCTGGCTTGCATCGAGCCCGAAATATGCCTTGCTGCGTGAATCACGGAAACGGCCGGGCACGCCGTAATTCGAGCCAGGCACCAGATTGTACGGAAAGCGGATTGACGACGGAGATTCTTTCGGCCAGAACTCCCCGAAATTACCCGGGTCGAACCCAAAGGCCCTGAGGAACCCGTCATTGATGCCACCTTTAGCACCCTGCGATCGGCCGGACACAAATTGCTTGCCTTCTCCTTTTCGGCCATTTCCAAACTTGTCGTCTATATCATAGATCGACTCGTATTCCGGCCGTAGTTCGATGAAATACTCGAATCGCTTGAAGTAATCCCGCAGCATATACAGCGGACCAGATAGCTGCATACTCGCCCGGTAACGGGACGAAGCAACATGGTAGTCCGTCACGAACGAGGTATTTCGCAGAATGGTAAAGTTATCCACATAGCCGTGGATAGCCATTCTGTCCAAACTGTCCATGAGCCCCTTCTTTTCCGCCGCTTGTGCCGACGGAACCGTAAGCGCCAGACTCAGACCAACCACTATGAGGCCGAGCCATAACGTTATTCGTTTCCCTCTCCCTGCTCGTTGCATTACGAGACCTCCTTCCGAGCCCTTCGCCCTGCGCAAAGGGGTAAGTCTTTCAACCCTCATTATGAGACGGTCTGGATAGACCCCCTCCCTATTACGAATCAACTCGTCGGCTGCGGGCTCGCTTCCGCCAGTATCGGCTGCTCTTCCTCAACAACCTCGACCGACTTCCCGCCAACAAACTTCGGTTTGAAAATTGCCATCATCGCCGGCACCATAGTCAGGGCCGACAACCAATGCGTCACCAGCAAGATGGCCAATAAAAGCGCCATCTCCGCAGAGAAGCGCAGACTCGATAGGAAATACCACGGAATCACCCCAGCGATCATGGTCGTGGCAGTAAAGGTCACGGCCATACCCGTGGTCGAGACCGTACGTTTGATTCCAGTAATCAAATTCCCCCCGGATCGTGGCACTTCGAGCCGAATCCGGTCAACCACATACAAGATATAATCCACCCCGATGCCCATCCCAACCGCCGTCACCGGCAGCGAGTTGATATTAATACCGATTCCCATAAAGGACACATACATATAACTCGCGACTCCGGCAGCGACCAGGGCAATCATAACCATGGTCGCCGCGACCACTGAACCGTAGCTCAAAAGGACTAACGTGTAAACGGTTAAAATGACCAAAAGCGCCGCTTTCTTCTCAGATCGATCAATCTCTTCATTCAGCGCCGCAGTGGTGCCAATAAACCCGCCCGCCAAGCGTATGTTCACACCTTCGATCGGATGCTCGGCCATGAACTTCTTGGCCCGCCCAATGGCTTCACGCACGGTGTCGCCCTTCACGTCTTTATAAAACACCACGAATTGGCCGTTCTTGTAGACCATGTCGGTGTACTCCAGAATAACGCCCGATATAGGAGCCGAGGCTTCGTACACAAAAATCAAATTCCCGGTGATAGATCGGTCAGGCGGAATAACCTGCCAGCGTGGGTCACCGTAGTGATAGCGACGATTTAGATTACGCGCCAAGGTATACAGTTCGCGCGTATCGCCCGCCTCTTTTTGTTCCAGCATATAGCGCCGCATCTCCTCAAGAACATCGAGCACATGGGGCTCTTTGAGGATATGTTCGCGTTCGCCTTCCAGATAGATTACGAGTTGGTTCGCCCCAGCGAATCGTTCGTTAATGGCTCGTGCGGACACATTATAGTGAGCGTTTTGCCACAGCAGCGGAGACCCCGCTTCCTGTTCGCCGATCGGCACCGAAATCGCAGTACGGACACCAAAGACAATAGTCACAGAGGCTATCGCGACGACGACCCACCGGCTGCGTTTACCCGTCGCAATATTGCCCACTGCGCGCAGCGTCACTTCCATCCAGCGTGGAACGAAGTGTTTTGTTTCTTTGGGCCTCGGCAAATACGACAGCAACATAGGCATGAAGTGGGTGATACAGAAAATATTCGCAAAGGCCCAAAAACTGCCGTAATAGGCCAGCTTTTCAATCAACGGGATGGTGGCAACCGACAGGACCAAAATCCCGCCGGCATCACTAATCACCCCGGTCACACCAGGCAGAAACAAGTCTTTGAGGCAGGTATAGGCAGACTTTTCCTGGTCTTGGGTGACTTCAAGTTCTTCAAAATAGCGCTCGATCATCTGCACGGCGTGACTGATGGAACGGGCAGTAATAAGCAGTGGAATCACTAAGATGAGCGGGTCAAGGTTAAACCCCCACCAGCCGACCCAGCCCATACCCCACACGGTCTGGATGCACGCGCCGATCAGCGGGACCAAGACACCATAGAATTTACGGAAATAAATGATCAGGGCGAGCAGCATCATCAGACCGGTGAAGGAAAAGATGAGGAAGAGTTCGTTGGTAAAGAACCAGACCCAGCCCTTCAGCGCCGGCTCGCCGGCCACATAGATCTTGGTGTTGTCGTCTTCTATTTCGGCACGAATACGGGTGATTTCACGCTGAATTTCCCGGTAGTCGAGTCGATCCTCGTTGAACCCGGCCAGCACAAGCGCAGCCTGCCCGTCCTCCGAGACATATTTGTTCATAACGATGTCGTTATTGAACATCTCAAATTTGAGCGCACTCAGCTCCTCGGGATCATCCGGCACCTCGATCGGCAGGACCGGATACGAGCGGACCATACCGCCCGGCAGGGTCTTAATGTTTCGGATTTTAACGTGCGAAAGGGAAGCCACCTGGTTATGGTCAACGCCGTTAATCTGGTCAAGCTGGTCTGTTAAATACCGAACCTTTTCCAAATTTTCCTTGGTAAAAATATCGCCTTCACTCACTTGCAAGACCGCAGTGACGATATTCGCCCCACCAAAGGTAGTCCGGTGTTCGTTATACGCCTGGATATACGGATGGCCTTGGGGCAGCAGGTCGGCAAACTGGCTATACATCTCGACATTACGGGCCTGATAGCCCCAAAAGGCGGTCGCAATCGCTAAACAAATAAGATAGGCCGGGCGGTGTCGCCATAAAACAGTCAGATAGGCTTCGATCATCCGGTCAGCGTAAGCTTTGGTGGGTTGATCAGGTGGTTTTTGATCCATACAGTTTCTCCTGCGCAAGCACGGGTGCCGTGAAGAGTATTGAGTCTGGGTGCTATGTGTATATGACGATTACGATTTTACAATGCGGATGCTAAGGAGGGTAAGGACGGGTTTGTGGCGTAGAGTTTCATTTTATCCGTGGCCTTCCAGGTGTTGCCCCCGTCCGTGGTGATAAGGATGGTGCCCTTCCCGCCACAGGCCACTCCAAATCTGCCATCGGCAGCGAACGATGTGGTGCGTATCCACGTCAACACGTGCTGACGCACCTCCTCGTCGAGCTGCCATGAGCCATCTTTGCCCGAGGTCAGCGTGCCGAGCACCCCAGTGGCCACATCGCTCCGATTTCCACTCGGAGCCGCCGAGATAGACAGGAGCGTATTAAAGCTTCCGCTTGGAATATTTGTCCAGGTCTCACCTGCATCTTCGGTTTTGAGTAAGATCCCACTCTCGCCAGTGACATAGCCTTCTTGCGCACTCCGAAAATCAACATCGATCAAGAAGAGGTCTTCGAGGTAGAGTGGCGGGATACGCTGTTGAATCGCTTCT
Organism: uncultured Binatia bacterium (SeqCode); assembly: GCA_963581605.1. GTDB lineage: Bacteria > Desulfobacterota > Binatia > Bin18 > Bin18 > Bin18. The sequence goes on along the minus strand of CAUZQN010000133.1, from coordinate 1,565 downwards.
TCTTCGGACAGAGAAGGCCGGGTGTATTTCGGCAGATTATGCACATTGGCCTGCTTTTCCCAGTTTTTACCGCCATCTCGAGTCCGCAGAATGACCCCAAATTCACCCGCTGTCCAGCCTTCCAAGTCGTTGGCAAACGAGACGCCATTCAGGTTCACATCACACCGCTTCAGTTTCGGAGCAGTCGATTCCGGATCATCCGCCGGCTTCGCTGTGGCAAAATTCTCGAAGCCCCTGTCACAATACAGAGACAGGTTCTCCCACGTCTTCCCACCGTCCTGCGAATGCACAATGGTCCCAATCGGCCCAACGGCCCAGATATTCTGCGGATTTTCACCCCGGCTGAGGGCGAAAAAATGCGGTTGCTCAACCTCCCAGTCTTGCAGCGGCAGTTCAATCGGAATCTGTTTCCAGGTTTTCCCGCCATCGGTCGTTTTCAGAATAAGTCCATCCTGACCAACCGCGACCCCCTCCTGGGTATCGACGAAGTCGATCTCGTAGATCGTCCGCTGCACCCCGCTGGGGAGCATGCTAAAATCTTGGCCTTTATTCGTCACGTGCAGGATGAGTCCGCGTCCACCCACGACCCAGGCATTATTTTCATCTACGACAAAGGCATCAAACAAATCTTCACGGTGCGGGAAGACGTTACCCTTCGATACGCCCATTTCGTTCAGTTTGCGCAGCACCTCTTCATCAGCCGCTTCAACACACGCCGATAGAGTAAAGACAGCGGCAATCAGCACGCTCCAGCCCCCGCGACGCCACAGTGAGTCTATTCCCGTCTTCAAGATAATCTCCCCCTAAGAACAGTAACCCTACTGAACAGTAGCCCTACTGAATAAACTAGATTCAAGCTGCTCTGTTTAATGGGCTTCCAGGTAAGCTGTCAAGGTCCTGCCAGCGCGCAGCTGATCATTCAGATCCTTATCCCCTACACAGGCAGCCTGTCGCTCCCACTACTTTTGCCGTTTATACCGGATTGCCAAGCCGACAAGCCGAAATTCATAGTCCGCCCGGCTTGTGTAGTCTCGTGGAGTGCTCGCGCCCATATGCTGAACAGAGATCTCGTCTTGGAACTCCCCGGCTTTCAGTCGTTCAAGGATGACAGCCTCGGCTCCAAGCGCACATGCTTCGCGATGCAGCGCGGCGTGCAGGCTCTCAGCGCCTGTGCCCTGATTCCCATAAGTCTTGACCCGTGCGATGACTTCATATGGTAATGCAGGTGGAGACGAGAGGAGGGGAATCTTGCAATCAGCAGCCGAAAATTCAACCGGCAGAGCGCCCATTTGCTCGGTCAGAACCAAGGGTTTTGTCGGACGACTCACACATCCTAGCAGCGTGCTGGCAGCCACAACCAGCAGAATAACTCTCACTATCTCCCCCATTAGTGCTCCTCACACCGGATAACGCCCTTGGCAAACTCAATAAATGCGTCCGTTCGTACCATATCCCAAAGACTCTCTCTACTCTTGTGTTATGAATTATCTAAATACGTTATACTGCCGATCGATTATTGATTCTTATGTCTTTCGATTATGCATCCAAGTGGGGCGTCCTCTTTA
>CAUZQN010000132.1:0-7043 GCA_963581605.1 uncultured Binatia bacterium (SeqCode) | reverse complement strand
GTTCGCGGCGAGCAATCTCTTGGATCGCTAGCACCTCAGGTGCCCCAGGCGCTCCCAGACAGCTCAGCGCCTTCAACGCATATTCACTTTTTTTCGACAGTTTCATAAATCACTACTTATTTAGTATATAATATGCCTACTCGTCAATCCTCCCTTATGTACCAACTTCAAAGAATTAGCCCTTGACACAGCCTAAGGAAAGGCACTAAATACATAGTAAGACAGTAATATCTATAGATTTAGTCGTGATTAATAATGCATAATCTTAAAAGTCGGGTTTCAGGAGGTCTGGACATGGAATCAGCCACAGCGGCGAGTAAGGGCAACGGACGGGCAGGATCACTGGATAATCCCGAACTCCATTCGAATGTCCCAGGTCGCGTCATCCCCATACTTGAACACGAATTCGACGATTTTGATAACCAAGCGCACAGATTCCTGAAAGGCGATGCCAGCCAAAAGGAATTTATGGGCTACCGTCTGCTGCAGGGCGTGTACGGCCAGCGTCAGCCGGACGTGCAAATGATTCGGGTCAAGCTGCCGTTCGGCGGTATTACGCCTGACCAGTTCGACACCTTTGCTGAAATAGCAGAAAAATATGCCCCGCTCAAAAAGGGACATATTACGACGCGCCAGAACGTGCAGTTTCATTTCATTCCACTGCTCGAAGCAGCCGAAGCGCTGCGCATTCTCGGCGACTCGGGTTTGTCTTCCCGGGAAGCGTGCGGCAATACGGTTCGCAATGTCACCTGCGACCCTTTTGCCGGAGTCGATCCAGACGAAGCGTTTGATCCCACTCCGTATGTGGGTGCGGTAGTGCGCTATTTCGTGCGCGCCAAACTCATCCAGTCTTTACCCCGAAAATTTAAGCTGGCATTTTCCAGCACGGATGAAGATCGGGCAGTGACCGGCATTCACGATCTCGGTTTCATCCCGCGCATACAAAACGAGCAAAAAGGATTTGAAATCTCTGCTGGCGGCGGCACGTCGATCCTCCCCCGCGTGGGTCGAGTGTTGTACGACTTTGTTTCTGTCAACGAATACCTCAAAGTCGTGGAAGCCGTAATCCGCATTTTTGACCGCCAAGACGAATTACGAAAAAATCGCGCCCGGGCGCGCATCAAATTCTTTATTGATAGGATCGGCTTAGATGCGTTTCGCGAACTCGTGGATGCAGAGATGCAGGGGGATTGGATAAAGGAGCGGAATTTCGATCCTGAGCCGATCAAATTTATTGACAACGAGGAAGAACGTCTGCCAGCCAAGCCGCTCAATCCGGGCAGACCGAACGGCGACCAGCACGAGTTTAGCACCTGGGCTGCGGCCAACGTCCAGCCACAGCGTCAGGACGAATTTTCGACGGCAGAGGTGAAAGTAGCGCGTGGCGACCTCAGCACAGAACAGCTGCGAGGCTTAGCCCAGATCATGCGCGACTTTACAGGCGGGAATGCACGCACCACAGACGAACAAAATGTGCTGCTGCGCTGGGTCCGAAATGAAAGTCTGTACGATGTCTGGTCCCGGCTCAACGAAATCGGGCTGAGCGATGCGGGCGCACGGCAGATCAACGACGTCGTGAGTTGTCCTGGTACAGATAGTTGTAAGCTGGGCATTACGAATTCAATGGGCCTGGCCAAAGCCATCCAAGAGCGGGTTGAACAACTGTCCATTCAGGATGCACTCACCAAGCAGATCCATATCAAGATGAGCGGCTGCCCGAACGGCTGCGGACGGCATCATATTGCCAATATTGGCTTCTACGGTGCCGCTATGAAATTTGATAAGCGCCAGGTCCCGGCATATATCATCATGCTGGGCGGCCAGTATGACGACGGCAACCTGCGCATGGCAGAGCGCCTCAACGTGCGTGTCCCCTCAAAGCGGGTGCCCGAAGTCGTCGAACGATTTGTTCGTCACTACCAGGCTCAGCGCAACACGGGCGAAGCCTTTAATCCGTTTGTCGACCGGGTCGGGGCCGAGTCTTTTGAGGCACTGATCAAAGACCTGTCCTTACCGGTCACCTTCGATGACGAGCATATGCACGAATTCATCGACTGGAACCAGAAGCAAATGTACAAGCTGGAGCGTGGCGAGGGTGAATGCATGGCGTAGTGGTGGTCTCATCCACACGCCCAGACTTGAATACCGCTATACATCATGAGCAAAACACACCAGCTGGAGACACAGACCATGCAGGCGCCTATCGATCTGGATACACAGGACATTGCGCAATTGGCCTGCGCCTATGAGAGCCGCTCACCGCAGGAAGTGCTGCAGTGGGCCCTGGAGCGTTTTGGAACCCGGCTGGCCTTGTGTACGAGTTTTCAGGTCGCGGGCATGGTCATTCTTGATATGGCGTGGCGCATTGATCCGACCGTCCGCGTGTTTACCATAGACACCGGACGTTTGCCGCAAGAGACGTATGAACTGCTCGATCGGGTTCGAGAGCAGTACCACATTGAGGTTGAGGTCTACTTTCCTGAGGCAATCCAAATCGAAAGCATAGTCCGCCAGCATGGCGTGAATCTGTTTTATCAGGATATCGATCTGCGCATGCTGTGCTGCCACACCCGCAAAGTCCTCCCCTTGCGTCGGGTCTTAGAAGGGCTGGATGCGTGGGTAACCGGCTTACGGCGCGATCAGACCAGCACCCGGGCGCAGACACAGAAGATTGAGGTTGACCACGAGCATAGCGGATTGATCAAGATCAACCCGCTTGCCAACTGGACGGAAACACAAATCTGGGACTACGTCCGTACGTATGACGTACCCACTCATCCATTTTACAGCCAAGGCTATACCAGCATCGGCTGTGCCCCGTGTACCCGTCCAACGACCGATGGTGAAGATTCACGCGCAGGTCGGTGGTGGTGGGAAAACGGAGCCATGAAAGAGTGCGGCATGCACTGTTCAATTGAGAGTGGCAACTTCGAGCGCGAATATAGTGCCAGCTTTAATCAAAACGGCGAAGGCATCTAAGCAAAGACGCTAGCCCTCCATCACCTGAGCACCTCAGTAAACGCCTGCATAAATTGCTGCATCTGCTCAAGCGTGCCGATGCTGAGGCGAAAGCTGCCGTCAATCACTGGTTTCCCCCGCATATTCCGCACAAGGATGCCTCTCTCACGCAGGGCTTGCTCCACCTGCTCACACGGGCGCGGAGGCCAGACGAGTATATAGTTGCCGCCTTGCGCAAAGTGTCGCACCTCTAAACGTTGCAGCTGTTCGATAGTCCACGCTTTGGCGGCGTAGACTTGTTGAACGTAGTCCCCCACATAGTCGAGATCGGCGAGAGCCGCTTTCCCGGCAGTCACCGCAAACGCATTAATATCATACGGTCCGGTCACCCGGCTGAGACGATCAACCACATCGGGCTGACCAATGGCAAAACCCAGACGCAGAGCAGCAATGCCCGCGGCCTTGGACAAAGATTGCAGGACGACAACGTTCTTCAACTCAAGCGCAGCCGGCAGGACCGATTTCTTCGTAAAGGCGACGTATAACTCATCAACGACTACTAACGTATCCGGCGCAGCCCGAGCTAAATCTAAAAGCAGCCGTGGTTCGAGCAGTGTCCCTGTCGGGTTGTTCGGGTTGCATACGAAGAACAGTCGAGGTCTGTCGCTAAGCCGTGCACGGATCGTCTCAAAGGGGAAACTCAGATCTGGTAAATACAGCACTTCGTCCTGCAGCATGTCCTGCTGCAGAGCACAGGGTTTGTAGTAACCAAATGTCGGAGCCGTTGTCAGCAAGGTGGAGCCCGGCTGTCCATACACATCAAAGATGGCATGAATCGCGGCGTCTACGCCATTGAAGGCTTCGACATGCTGCTCTGGGACATTGATAGCCGACGCATACGCCTCGTTAAGCCCAGCGTATTCCGGATAGGTGGCATACGCATTAGGCGGGAGACTCCGAATCGCCTCAACCACTTTGGGGCTCGGGCCGACCGTATTCTCGTTAAAGTCCAGGCGCAACATAGGCCGCCGGCCTTCAAGCGGGGCCACATAGGGCTGAAGCTGCTCGATTTCAGACTTGGCCTTAATCATATTGATCCCACTTGTTGAGTCCAGCTGGATCTACGCAAAATGAGGCAAGATATCCTGACCATAGTGCTCGAGCTGCGCTGCGATTTGTGCAGGCGGGCATATCGGACGTAAAACAAATTTTTCGCAGCCGACTGCAACAAAGCGTTCAATCTGCTCCACGCATTCTTGGGCAGAGCCGATCAGGGAACGTTGGGCTATTTTCTCTGGGTCCACCTGCAGTCCTTGGAAAAAGGGATCGACCGTTTTCATAGCGGCAGCTCGGTCGTCACACACATGCGCGAAGAGCAGCACGCCCGCCTCACCTGGATCAATAGTTCGTCCGTATTCTTGCCCGTATATTTTGAGCTTTTCCATGTCTCGCTGAAATTCTTCCGGCGAGGTCAAGGCCGGAAACCAGCCATCGCCGAGGCGGACTACACGTTTGAGAATGGCATCACTCTTGCCACCAATCCAGATATCAAGAGCACCCTTTTTCGGTTTGGGATCGATCGTCACATCCTCAAATTGATAGAACTCTCCGTGATGGGTCACATGCGACTCGGTCCAGAGTTTGCGCAGAATCTCAATGCCTTCTTCGAGCCGTCGGCCACGGGCTTTGGCCGGGACACCGCAGGCAACAAGGTCACGCGTATCGCTGCCGCTGCCCACGGCCATAATCATGCGTCCGTTTGATAGGTAGTCGAGCGTGGCATATATCTTCGCGACCTGGACGGGATGCCGAGCGGGCAGGGTCAAGACACTCGGCCCCATTCTCAGGCGCGAGGTTCGTCCGGCAAGCATGGCAAACAGACACGTGATATCGAGCGTTGGGTTCCGTGTCACAATGTGGTCGGACAGCCACAGGGAATCGAGACCCGCGGCTTCCGCTGTTTCGGCGTAGGCACACAGCATGTCTGGATCAGGCAAACCGTATTTCCATTGTCCAAAGCCAATCCCAATTTTTACTCTACTCATAGTGCCTCCGCTCCCCTTCCGAAATTTGATACTGTCTGTATATAGTTGAAGCTATCAGACAAGGGCAAGGAGTACAGACCAAAGAGGGCAAACCAAAAAGGGCGAACGAGGGAGCATACACTATGAGCGACAAAGTCAAGAAGACGGTAGAGGAATGGCGCGCCGAACTCACCCCCGAGCAGTTTACCGTATGCCGCATGAAGGCCACCGAGCCAGCATTCTCCGGCGAATACAACGATTGCAAGGACGAGGGCATTTATCACTGCACGTGTTGTGGGGCCGAGCTTTTTAACTCCGCAGCCAAGTATGAGTCGGGCAGCGGCTGGCCGAGCTTCTGGGAGCCAGTCGCCCAGGACAACGTACGCATGGAATCGGACCAGAGCCACGGCATGGTCCGGACCGAGGTCGTGTGCAATACCTGCGATGCCCACTTAGGCCATATGTTTGAGGATGGCCCCGCGCCGACCGGGCAGCGTTACTGCATGAACTCGGTCTCACTTCAGCTCAAGAAGGAAGACGCATAGGGGTCTATGTTCGCCTGCGCTGACGTATCAACCACGTCCGTGCAGATAGGTCGTACGACAAGGAGTCCAGCATGGCACGCTTGTTCAAAGACATCACCGAGATCATAGGCCACACCCCTCTGGTCCGGCTAAACCGCATTACCCAGGATGTGGACGCCGAGGTGTATGCCAAGCTGGAATTCTGTAATCCTCTGAGTAGCATCAAAGACCGCATTGGCTACAACATGCTGGCCGTAGCCGAACGGGCCGGCAAGCTCACCCCAGACACCGTGATTATCGAGCCGACCAGTGGCAACACAGGCATTGCCCTCGCCTTTGTGTCGGCCGCACGCGGCTACCGGCTCATCCTGACTATGCCCGACTCCATGAGTATGGAGCGGCGAAATCTATTGCGTTTTCTGGGTGCGGAATTGATCCTGACTCCAGCTAGGGAAGGCATGCCGGGTGCCATTCGAAAAGCCGAGGAACTGGCGAAAAGTATGCCCAACGCGCTCATTCCCCAGCAGTTTGAGAATCCGGCCAACCCGGACATTCATCGCCAGACAACGGCCAATGAGATTTGGGACGATACCGACGGGCAGGTTGATATTTTTATTACTGGTGTCGGAACAGGAGGAACAATCACCGGCGTGTCCGAAGCGATCAAACCCCGTAAACCCAGTTTTCAGGCCATTGCGGTCGAGCCGGCCAGCTCAGCCGTGTTGTCCGGTGGCCAACCAGGTCCGACCCAGATTCAAGGCATAGGCGCCGGGTTCGTACCCGCTGTCCTGAATATGGACATCATTGACGAGATCATCCAAGTCCGCGACGAAGACGCCCTGACCACCGCACGCCAACTTGCCAAGCAAGAAGGCATTCCCGCAGGCATCAGCAGCGGAGCCACAGTCTGGGCGGCGCTGCAAGTTGCCGCCCGACTCGGGAACGCTGGGAAGATGATTGTGGTTATTCTGGCCAGTTCTGCCGAACGCTATCTGAGTACGGCTCTGGTTGAAGATTTGTAAGGGAGACCGGACGGTCGTCCCGCTCGTTTCTAGCCCTTCGGTTTAATCATCCTAAAAACTTTGCGGATCACTTCTGTAGCGTTCACAGCTGGCGCAGCTTGGCGCATATCAGCAATCTCCGCATAACGATCACGAATCTGTTCCGGCGTTGGTATAGTCCCGGTATCAAACAACGCACCTGCGGCCTCGCGGACTTCGATCTTAGCGCAGTAGCCCGCACCAGCTTGGATGATATGGCCGGTGTCCGTATTGTCAGGCGCGCATAGCCAAGCGACCGCAGCGGTAACAAATTCGGGTTTCATGAGCGGCGCAAATTGCGGTATCACAGCCTGCTCGGACATCCGGGTGAGAGCGATGGGCGCAATCGCGTTGACTGTGATGTTATGTCGTTGGCCTTCTTCCTTGAGGGAATTCATGAGGCCAACGAGGGCCATTTTCGCTGCTCCATAATTGGTGTGACCATGATTGCCATACAGGCCGGCGGATGACGTGGTCATGACAATACGGCCGAAGCC
>CAUZQN010000131.1:0-7050 GCA_963581605.1 uncultured Binatia bacterium (SeqCode) | reverse complement strand
GGCCACACAATCATGTCTCTCCTTTGACCTGATCTCGCCGGGCGAGAAGAACAACAAGAGGTAGTACATGGGCGCACGTATTATCGGCACGGGTTCCGCCGTCCCCTCAACCTGTCTCACAAATGACGAGCTGGCCGAACGTGTTGATACGAATCATAAGTGGATCGTCACACGTACCGGCATAGAAGAACGGCGCGTCATGCAGCAAGACGAGGAGTTGCTTGACCTTATTTATTCCGCGAGTGAGACCGCGCTGAAGGCTGCGGGGATATCGGCACAAGACCTGGATGCCATTGTGGTCGCAACAGTCTCCGGGGAGTATGCCTTCCCCTCAACTGCTTGCTTACTGCAAACGCGCCTTGGAGTAGATAATATCCCGGCCTTTGATGTTGCGGCCGCATGTGCCGGATTTGTGTATGGGTTATCAGTTGCCCACAGCTATCTCAAAAGCGGCGATTACAACCGTATTCTTTTAGTTGGGGCTGATGCGCTCAGCACTATGGTCAACTGGCAAGATCGTACGACCTGTGTTCTGTTCGGGGATGGGGCCGGTGCGATTGTTTTAGAAAACCAGTCCGGAGATCGCGGCCTGTTGAGCACTATTGTAGAATCGAGTGGTTCGTTGTGGAAACTACTCCACGTTCGGACCGGGCAGCGGCAAACGTTTGACCAAAAAGGGGAACAGGATTCGGACTGGGGCATTCAAATGAAGGGACCGGAGCTGTTCAAAGTTGCGGTACGAGCGCTGGCTGACGTCACCAAAAAAGCCTTGGAAAAATGCGGCCTCGCACCACAGGACATCCAGCTCATGGTCCCGCATCAGGCGAATCTCCGCATTATCCAAGCTGTGGCAGATCGACTGGGTTCCAGCATGGATAAAGTCTACTGCAATGTCCAGCGGTTTGGTAACACCTCGGCCGCCTCCATTCCCATTGCCCTCGATGAGGCAGTTCGGGCCGGCAAAGTGCACGACAACGACATTGTTGTCCTTAACGGCTGTGGAGGGGGTCTGACCTGGGGGGCATCTGTCGTTCGGTGGTAACACCGTGCCGACTGGATACTCTCAAAAACGGACAAACCTAAACAACTTGCACTCCCTTGCCCAGAGGCGTTTGCACTTTTTTATTGGGAAAGGCGGAGTTGGCAGCGCGACTCCTCGGTCTGCCTTCCCAATATCGCTCTGTAGGTAAGCCCCAACCTTTCTCTTCTACCCTGTCTGTCATGGCGACAACGGGGCAAGCTGCGCTTGAGGAATATCTCAGTCGAATTTTGCCGTTTGCTCCGCTTCGCACCCTCATGCTGCAAAGCCAGCTGTATCAATACTTTGTCCTTGCAGCGCCCGGACTCAAAGAGCTTATGGCTATGGGCAAGGTATGGTACGAGGCCCAGCAACACGATCGACGTACCACCTTTCCCCGCTGGGATGCGCTCATCATTGACATGCCGGCTTCCGGCCATAGCCTACAATATCTGCGCATGCCGCAGGCGGCCTCGGACACCTTCGACACTGGAGAGGTGCGTCGTAAAGCAGCGCAAGTGGTCCAGCTCTTTCGCGACCCTGAACAGAGCGCCTTTCATATAGTCAGCCTTCCAGAAGAGCTGCCCGTCGAAGAAACAGCTGAGATTGTCGCGCAGATTGAGAACGAGCTACACTTTCCGCTCGGTGCGCTCTTTATCAATCAACGTCGCACTACTCCTTGTGATTGCGCGACTCTTGACCGGTTATACCCTGCGCGTGACGCCACGTCGGCTGATCGTTCTCTGGTGGATCATATGCTCGCTGTGGCCAGGTATGAGGCACGTCTCACACAGGCCCAGACTGCCTACGTGAACCAACTCAACCTGTTAGCACCTCCCGCCATTGCCACCATTGCGCTCCCGTATTGCTTTGCCGAAAGTCTCGGGCTGCCGGAAGTACAGACATTGTCTTACTGTATACAATCCGCCTTACATCCTTGAGGCATAAATCGAGCAGCGTGAATCGGCGTGAATCGAAATATGGACGTTCAGCCAAGAGCATGACAGACCTCACCCATCTTCTGACAACCCGCCGCATTGTCGTCTGCCTGGGCAGTGGGGGTGTGGGGAAAACAACACTGTCAGCTAGCCTTGGACTCTGGGGAGCACTGAACGGCCGTCGTACAGCGATTGTCACGATCGATCCTGCCCAACGACTTGCGGATTGTCTCGGTTTACACGATTTTTCTGCACCCAGTGTCACCCTAAGTCGCGACGCATTTCTTTCCCAGAACCTCAATCCCTGCGCATCACTGACTATCTTCCGCGTTGATCAACAACATGCCTGGGATGCATTGGTGGACCAATATGTCCCTACCCCTGAGGGGCGGGTCCGGATTCGTACAAATCGCTTTTACCAGGGGCTATCACAAACATTCGCTGGCTCACATGACTACATCGCGCTCAACCAACTTGCCCAACTTATAGCCACCAACACATACGATCTCATCGTCGTCGATACCCCGCCAGCAAAACACGCCATCGATTTCCTCCGTACCCCGTTTCAACTCCAGCGTCTTCTCCAGCAACCGCTTAGTCAGCGATTTCTGCATCCGGCTGTACAGAGGGGATGGGCAACGTTTTCTTCGGCAAATCGGCTTGGAACCGCTCTGCTAACAAAACTGGAGCATGCGACAGGGCTCTCGACATTAGGGGATATTGCTGCGTTCTTCTCGACCATGGCGCACATGATTGAGGATCTGAGCATTCGGCTGACCCAGGTGAGCGGTATCTTGAGCAGTAAAGAGACGGCATTCGTGCTCGTAACAACGCTTAACACAGCCTCGACGGCAGAAACACAAAAAATTTCCGTAGATTTGAATGCGCTGGGAGTAGTACCCCAGGCCGTTGTCGTCAACCGTGTTACGAGCACTCGAGAGACGGTTACAGAAAGCGCCATGTCCCGCACTCGCATTGAACACAGCAGCAAAACACTTCGAGGCGCACGACTCAACAAACAGCAGCAGCAATGGCTGGTTGAGAATTTCGTCGGGTATCAAAAGCGCCTGGGTGCAGAAATTCGGCATCTCGAAGCACTGCAGGCGCAATTCCGCTCCCCGACACCGCTGCTTACCATACCCCTGTGGCCCTCCGGTCCAATGGATCTTGGCAGCCTCGCACGGCTCCAGCAGTATTTATTTTAGAGAAGATGTGAAAAACCTGTGGCTGGATGGAGAACTGATATTACCACCTGTGTGTTTTGTCTGTCTCTTTTTTTGTAGGATGCGACAAACCGACGCTGATTTGCCCTTTGTCAATACGTAAACAAAAGCCACACTCAGGATTATGGCAGACCCAAAGCTTGAAAGGGATATCGTTTCCCTGCGGACCATAATCAGACAGAAAGATAAGGGCGCCCTGACTACAGCGTCGGCACGCCGGCCACTTGGTGTGTAGCATGAGTCTGCTCCTCAACAGGACTTTCTCATATGAACACAGATTCTAGCCTGTCTCCTGGATCTTTTGAGACGACTGAGAATGATGCGTTCCCGGGTCAGTCATTGCTGGTACCCCACCTTGGTTTGGGTCAAGGAAAGCCAGGACTCTTTCTCCAGATGCTTTATCCATCCAACGACGGAGCCGTTGCTCAAGAACCAAACGCAGCTGGTGATCACGTTTTATATGGGCAACCATCTCCTCGGCGCTCCGCCCAGTTAATGAAGGGGATTGCTGCTTCCCCTTTCGCGCTCCGGCCTGAGCACGATATTTTATAAGCAGAGGTTGATACACACTACGGTGCTTTCGATAGGCTCGCCAGACGGACGTAGCTCGGTCACGCACGAGACGTAACGTCTGTTTTTCATTTTCCCAGTATTGCTGCTGACGAGTACTCCCGTAATACAGCGTTTCTTGCGCAGAAGAAGCCCGATAACCCATAACGTGACCCAGCAAACACTTTGCTGACTCCCTCCCCTTAGTATAAAGGGAAAGACCCCTTAAAGGAAAGGGAAGTACGATTTTCCTGAAAAAAGAGCGGAAGGGGCGATTAGGCCGTTTCGAGCCGGAGGTCCATGGCCTGGGTTGAGAAGGGTTCAGGCAGCCCGCGACGCGGGGCTTTGACCCAGAGCCCTTCTAAATTATAAAACTCTCGTACTGTTTCGTAGAAAATGTGGACCACAACATCCCCATAATCCATGAGTATCCACTGACCGTGCGAGACGCCCTCAAGGGCGAGCGGCCGGATGCTCTCCTGCCGCAAGGCGTCCTCAATCGCACGGCTGATCGTCTGCACCTGGATGTCCGAGCGTCCGGTACAGATCACAAAATAGGACGCCATGGAAGTCAGCGCTTCCACCTCAAGAACAACGAGATCATAGGCCTTTTTGTCCAGAGCCGCCTGGGCGCAGCGCAGAGCCTTTTGCCAACCGTCGTCAGCTTTCAACGGGTATCCTCTTGTTTTGAGTACAGGCCGTGTTCGGCAATATAGGCGGCTACAGCAGGCGGCACTTGGCGATGCATAGGCTGGCCGAGCCGAACATTTTTACGTACCGCAGATGCCGAAATGTGAAGGCCGTTGAGTGTATACAGCGTCAAAGTATGCCCCGAATCGTGCTGATAACGGTGTTGAGACGAATCGTACCAAAAGGCAGACCGGAGGGCAACGGGAAGAAGGTCTTCAATTGCGGGTGTGGGAAAGCCGGGCCGCGACGTCACAATGAGGTCACATAAGCGAGGAATCTCTCGGTACTCTCTCCACGTGTGCATCTCACAAAAGGCGTCCATACCGATAATGAAGGCAATCGAAGTAGACTTCAGGCTCGCCCCAAAGGTGCGAATCGTGTCGACCGAATAAGATGGCCCGGAACGCTCGATTTCGATACGTGATGCCACAAAGGCCGGATTATTCGCTACGGCTAACTCCACCATTTTGTAACGATGTAGAACCGGAGCGATATCATCGTGTTGTTTATGTGGCGGGAACGCCGAGGGAATAAAATAGATCCGGTCGAGGGCAAACGCCGAACAGATCTCTTCTGCGCTGCGTAGATGTCCGCCATGAATAGGGTTGAATGTTCCGCCGAACAGCCCTACTTTCATACGTCAGCACCGGCTCCGGTATTATTCTCGAATCTGGCCGTCTCCGTATATGACATATTTGTACGTCGTAAGCTCGCGCAGACCCATCGGACCTCGAGCGTGCAGCCGGTTGGTTGAAATCCCTACCTCGGCCCCAAAACCGAACTCAAAGCCGTCGGTAAACCGTGTCGAGGCATTTGCGTAAACAGTAGCAGAGTCCACTTCGCGTAGAAATCGCCGCACGCATGAATAGTCTTCACTCACAATGGCATCAGCCAGACCTGAACCATTGGTATTAATGAAGTCCACAGCCTCGTCGAGCGACGGGACAATTTTGACCGAAAGAATCTTATCCAGGTATTCAGTCTGCCAGTCCGTCTCGGTTGCCGCTTTCACCTGAGGCGCTATCTGACGAGTGCGTACGCACCCACGGACTTCGACTCCCTCCTGTTCAAGTTTCGCAATGAACACCGGGAGAAACTGCGCAGCGATCTGCTCATGCACAAGCAGGTTTTCCATGGCATTACACACCCAGGGTCGTTGGACCTTGGCATTCAGACAGATCCGATGTGCTTTTTCGAGATCAGCCGTGGCGTCCACATACGTGTGACACAAACCAGAGAAATGTTGAATCACAGGAATGGACGATTGCCTGGTCACCGTGCGAATCAATTCCTCACCGCCGCGCGGAATAATCACGTCAATATAACGGTCTTGCTGGAGCAGGAAAGTAACCGACTGCCGATCAGTCGACCGAACCAGTTGGACTGCGCCCTCAGGCAGTCCGGCCGCACTACATGCCTGGGAGAGAATATCAACAATGGCACCATTCGTCTCAAATGCCTCAGACCCCCCTTTTAAAACAACGGCATTGCCCGCTTTAAGGCACAGACCGGACGCGTCGGCCGTCACATTCGGACGTGACTCGTAAATGATGCCGACCACACCAAGGGGGACGCGGATTTGCCTGATCTCCAACCCATTGGGACGATGCCAGGTGGAGATCGTTTCATCCACCGGATCAGGAAGATCGACCATAATTTCAAGACCCTTGGCCATGGCATCAATGCGGGCTTCGTTCAAGCTGAGGCGATCCAGCATGGCGGACGACAGGCCATTTTCTTGGCCACGTGCGACGTCTTTTGTATTGGCGCTCAGCAAGGCTCCAGTCTGTTGCCGTAGCAGTTCAGCTGCTCCGAGGAGTGCGTTGTCTTTCGTTTGGGTTGATGTTGTTGCCAACCTCCGTGCCGCTTTTTTCGCCGTCTGGGCTAATTCAACCACCATGTTTTCAAGGTCCATGAAGTCTCTCCTTACTCAGAGCACTCAGTTCTCAGGAGTCAGTCTTTCTGCAGTCTTTTCAACTGAGCGCTAAAAACTTCTTTACAGTAATGCCAAATCGTCACGATGAATGACCTCATCGCTCACCTTATAACCAAGGGTAGTCTCAATTTGGCTGGTATGGATACCCTTAATCTGTAGAAGCGCCTGTGCGCTATAGTTTACTAATCCACGCGCAAACTCACTGCCGTGTTCGTCGAGACATGTGACGCAGTCGCCTTCTTCAAATATTCCCCGCACTTCACGCACGCCTGCCGGCAAGAGGCTACGGCCGTCCCGTCGGATTGCGGCTGTAGCACCTGCGTCAAGACAGAGTGAACCAGTCGGTTTCAGTGTATACGCAATCCAATGTTTACGGCTTGCAATCCGGTCCGAGGTCGGCAGAAACAGGGTGCCGATTTCTTTCTTTGGATCAAAGATCCAAGACAGCGTCTCTTCCTGGCGACCGTCGGCAAGAATAGAGGGAATTCCGTACAGGGCTGCTTTTTGGGCTGCTTCAAGTTTTGAGGTCATACCGCCGCGGCCAAGGGGGCCGGCCTCGCCGCATTGGGCCATCAACCGTTCATCAATGTGTTCCACACACGATATGCGCCTCGCCTGCTCATCCACACGTGGATCTGTTTCGTACAGACCGGCAACATCGCTTAACATAACCAGCAGGTCCGCTTCAATCAGAAC
>CAUZQN010000130.1:0-7061 GCA_963581605.1 uncultured Binatia bacterium (SeqCode) | reverse complement strand
TGTAAGTACAAGGTGTCGGATTACGCTCCGCTGATCCGACCTATGGCGTTTGCCCTTTCCGAACCATTACCGCCTGCGCTTCTTTTCGATGGACGATGCGTATATCGATAGAAGAGGTTTTAGCTGACATTGCAGCAAAGCTGAAAGAGAGCTGAATAAACCAACCCATGCCTTCCCCCGCTGTCTTATACGAAAAAGATGGACCGTTGGCGATTGTCAGCTTGAATCGACCCACAATGCGCAACGCCTATAACGTCGAGATGCGGGACGATCTGTATGAGATTCTTCAGGCGGTTCGAGACGATCCTGAGGTTCGGGTCATGATCTTGCGCGGAGAGGGTCCGGCATTCTCGACCGGTGGGGATGTGTCGGAGTTTGGCTCAGCCCCCTCCCCGGTTCGGGCCAGAGAGGTGCGCTGGCGCCGCGACAACTGGGGCACGCTGCTCCATTTACCACAACCGACTATTGCGGCCGTCCACGGGTATACAGTCGGCGGCGGGATGGAAATGGCGCTGCTGTGCGATATATGCATAGCAGCCGATGACACGGTTTTCTTTTTACCGGAAACCAGCCTGGGTATGATCCCTGGTGTGGCCGGGACCCAGACAGCGCCACGGGCAATCGGGTTAGGCCGGGCCCTGGATATGGTCCTCACTGGGCGGCAAGTGAAGGCGGACGAAGCCCTGCAAATCGGCTTGGCAAATCAGGTGGTTCCTCGGGCCACCCTCTTGACGGCAGCCAAATCTCTAGCATACACACTGTCCCGTTATGATCCAAAAGTTGTAGCCCTGGCAAAACGGGCCGTCCGACAGGGGGGAGACTTGAGCTTGTCTGACGGATTACGACTGGAACAAAATCTATTTGCAATGGTGTGAAGGAGCGACAATGAACACGTCACAGTTCATCGGCATTCCCGGCATGATGTTTCCTGATCAGGAAATCCTGGCATTTGAAGGCAAAAGGATGACCTATGGAGAACTCGTGGATCGGATTAAGCGGCTGGCCAGCAGCTTACGCGACCAAGGTATTCAGGCGGGCGACCGCGTGGCCATCCTGCAGACCAACTGCACTCAATACATCGAAGCCTATTATGCCACGGCGACCCTGGGGGCGACCTTTGTGCCGCTGAACTATCGTGCCAAACCGCCCGAACTGGAATATATGATCACGGCGGCCAACACCAAGATCCTGATTATAGGCGATCGCTATATTGATCAGGTCAATCAGCTCAAACCAAGTCTAGGCTGTGTCGAAAAATACGTCACGATCGAGACGCGGCGTGACGACATGCTGCACTACGACGATCTTATTGAGCAGGGTTCGCCTGACATCGAGGAAGCCGAAGTAGAGGAGGACGACCTGTCCATCCTGATGTATACCAGCGGCACGACCTCCCTCCCCAAGGGCGTCATGCTCACCTACGGCGGATTTACCAATTATGTCGTCGGGACCGTAGAAATGGCCGATGGGACGCCACGCGGCACCTCACTGCTGTGCGCCCCGCTCTACCACATTGCCGGCACCATGAATATTATGACCGCGCTCTGGAATGGCAGGAAGATCGCCGTCCTGCGCCAGTTCGATACCAAAGAGTGGTTAGCCACGGTCCAGAGTGAGCAGGTGACGCACGCCTTCGTCGTCCCCACAATGCTGAAGCAGCTCATCGACCATCCAGACTTTTCTCAATACGATCTATCGAGCCTGCAGAACCTGTCGTACGGCGGTGCACCCATGGCGTTTCCGGTCATTCGCAAAGCCATCGATCTCTTTCCCGATTCGACCGGCTTTGTGAATGCCTTTGGCCAGACTGAAACCAACTCGACCCTGACCGTACTCGGTCCGGCGGATCACAAACTGGACGGCCCTCCGGAAGAAGTCGAGCGCAACCTCAAGCGGTTGACCTCAGTCGGCCTACCGCTGCCGGACGTGGAAGTCCAGATTCTCGACGAGGACAATAAAGAACTGCCCGCCAATGAAATTGGCGAAGTCGTCATTCGCACGCCTCGCGTGATGAAGGGCTATGCCAACCAAGAGAGTGCCACAGCCGCACTCTTGGATGAAAACGGCTGGCTGCATACCAGTGACATGGGCTATATCGATGAAGACGGCTATGTCTACCTCGTTGGCCGCAAGGACGACATCATCATTCGCGGGGGTGAAAATATTGCGCCGGCTGAAATAGAGGCTGTGCTGCACGCCCACCCGGCCATTGACGAAGCCGCCATCATAGGCGCACCGGACGAGGATTTTGGTCAGAAAATCGTGGCCTTTGTTGCGCTCAAACCCGGCCAGTCCGCAACTGCAGACGATGTGAGCGATTTTTGTAAGGAACGACTGGCAAGTTTCAAAAAGCCCGAGGAGATTAATTTCATCGACGAGTTGCCCAAGAACCCGCTGGGTAAAGTTCTCAAGAAAGAACTCAAAGCCCTCTATGAGGCATAAAAAAGGGACGCGCGCACCAAGAAGTCTCTGGGTAAGACCTTTTTTGTGAGGACCGGTTTGTGTCCGATCTGATATACGAAAAGAGCGGCAAGGTGGCGTGGCTCCGCTTAGCCTGTCCAGACCAGGGCAATCGGCTGACACCGGCAATGGACCAGGAATTAGCCGCCGTCTGCCAGGCAGTCGAAGACGACGATGATATCGAAATTGGTGTTCTGACAGGCTCTGCGGACGTTTTTTGCGAGGGGCTCACACTTGACGCAGCGACTGCCAAGGATATTCGTCAGCAGTTTGGCCGCCTGCAGGGTGTTGAAGCGCTGGCTGCATTGACCAAACCGACGCTTGCTGCGCTGAACGGAAATGCGTTCGGCATCGGTCTTGAGCTGGCCTTAGGCTGCGATCTTCGCCTCGCGGTCTCTACGGCGGAGTTCGGCTTGACCCAGATTATTGAAAACCTCATGCCCTTCGGGGGCGGGACACAACGCCTGCCGCGTATTGTGGGACAGGCAAAAGCGCTTGAAATGATTCTGACCGGCAAAAAGGTGGATGCGAACGAAGCCCACCGTATCGGACTGGTCAGCGCAGTGGTGGCAGCGGCTGATCTTTCTACCCGTGTTGACGAAGTCCTGTCTGGTCTGTTAGGCAAAGGCCCGGTCGCCTTACGACTGGGCAAAGAAGCCGTACATAAGGCGATGGACCTGACGTTGGATCAAGGGATTCGGTTGGAAGAAGATCTATACGTTCTCCTCCAGACTACCCAGGACCGAGCAGAAGGCGTAAAATCTTTTTTAGCAAAGCGCAAGCCCAATTTTACTGGACGCTAAGATAAAAATAGGAGGACAGTAGTATGGCAAACCAACTCGGTAAAATGTATTTGTGTGGCAGTTGTGGTGCACAGGTTATCGTAACCAAAGGTGGAGATGGGGCAGTCAAGTGTTGCGGCGCTGAGATGAAGAAAAAATAGGCCTGCGCGCTTCGGAGTGGGCAAAAATATCGAGAAAAGGGCAGCTACATGTGGGCGCCCTTTTTTTGTTGCGCCTCACCGACTGCTCACCGCTACAAAAGAAACGGCTTGTTCCCAAAACGGACTTGCAAGAACGATTTCCTCTCGATACCATAATGCAGACTGCCAGAGTCTATTAAAAGTCATAGTCAAGAGAGGTTTAATCAATGCCAGACGGCGTTCCGCCTATCTCTACAGACGAAATTCAGTCCCATATTGTTGAAGCTCTGCCTGACGCACAGGTACACATCCGTGACTATACGGGTGGCGGTGACCATTACGAAGCCATTGTAGTATCTTCGGCGTTTGACGGAAAGAATGCTGTGGCACGGCACCGATTGGTGTACGGCGCCCTTCAGGATGCCATGGTTGAGCGTATTCACGCGTTGACACTCAAGACTATGACTCCCCAGGAATTCGAGGCCGATGCTCAGAACTCGGGACTGGTGAATATCGAAACGAACAAAGCGTCGTAAAACACGCGTAATTAAGCCGCCACTCAAGTCATAAGGAGAAAAAATATGCAAGATGCTGCTCCCCCCAACGATGCTGTTCACGCCCACATTGATGAGACCGTGAAAAACAATAAAGTCCTCATCTATATGAAGGGCAATCGGGCCTTTCCGATGTGTGGTTTCTCAGCCGCAACAATTCAAATCTTTGACTCTTTCGGCATCCCGTATGAGACGGTCGACGTGCTGCAGGATCCCTCTATCCGGGACGGAGTCAAACGCTATTCCAATTGGCCGACCGTTCCGCAGGTCTACCTGAATGGCGAGTTCGTTGGTGGCTGCGATATCATCCAAGAAATGCACTCGCGTGGTGAGTTGGAGCCTCTCGTTCGAGCGGCGGTTGAAGCAGACTAAAATTCCATCTTCCTCTTTCTTTCCCCTATCTCCAAATAGTAGGGGCGCAGCATGCTGCGCCCCTACATTATTCCGCTTCCTCTCATGAGAAGAGATATATTCGCCCTCTCGCTCCTATCTTGAAACTGCCACTCCCCACGGCCGGTCACCAACGTCGATCATTTTCAGCACGGTATCAGTTGTGGTGTCTATCACCGCGACCGTATTAGACCGACCGGCTGTCACGTATAGTTTCTTTCCATCCGGCGTGAGCGCCGTCCACCATACGCGCTTGCCTTCAATCGGAATGGTCTTTATGACCGTATTCGTTTTCGGATCAATAATGCGCACATCGTTTGATCGGCCATGGGCAACATAGATCTTTGAGCCATCGGGCAGAATCGAGATACCGACTGGACGTTCGCCCATCTGGATCGTCTCAGCAACAGCCCATGCAGTTGTTCGAATAACAGACACCGTTCCGGTCCTCTCACTGCTCACATACACCCATCTTCCATCTGGCGTAAAAGCAACTCCACGCGGATTCTCACCAACTTTGACAGACGTAAGCACCGTCCTTTTCGCCGTATCGATGACGGTCACATCGTGCGACGTTTCGTTCGGGATTATTGCCAAGCGCCCATCGGGAGAAAGCACCACGGTTTCGGGCTCTATGCCCGCAGTCACAATAGCAAAAAGCGTTTTTGAACTGATCTCAAAAATGCGCATCTCGCCTGCGTTCTCATTGACCACGTATAACAGTTTACCGTCCGGGCTAAGATCTATGCCTTCAGGATCTATGCCTGCAGAGAGTCTATCAACCACCTTATTTGTCGCAGCATCGATGACCGAGATATCGTTCGAGTTCCCATTCGCAATATATATGAGTCTATTGTCAGGTGAGACCACGACTCCACGTGGACGTTGCCCGACTTCCACTTTGGCCACGACCTCATCCGTCTTGGTATCGATCACCCAAACATCGTTCGATTTCTCATGCGTCACATAGGCAAACGGCTGGGCGAGAACGGAAGACGCAAGAGCAAGAGCAAAAGACAAAAAGCACCCAGCGAAGGGGAGTGCCTTAGAGAAGCGCGGGAGGAACATATTGACTAGGCTGAGTGTTGTCATGCCCCCTCCTTACTCATGAGCCGGAATAGCAACTTTTTCGGGTGCTGTTTCAGGGGCCGTTGCGGCAGTATCCTCTTTGCACTGCGAGGCAGATCGCACATAGGCAAGGATTTGCCACAGCATGTCATCCGGCAGTTGTCCGGCAAAGCCGACCATCTCGGTCTTGGGTACGCCATCGCTTACCACTTTGAACATTTCAGCGTCCGTGCCCGTGCCGTTTTTCCATTCACAATCAAACAAGTTGGGGCATTTCCCATCCCGATCAGCCCCGGCTTTCACATGACAATAGCCCGCACATACGGCCTCAAAGAGCATCTCGCCCTCGGCAATAGTAGCCGCATCACCCGCAACAGGATTCGTCTGCGCCTCATCGGCGTACCCCGCCGTAAGAGCAAGGGAGCCAAGTAGAATGATACTCGCCAACAGAACACCGGACAGGCTTTTCATATTCCTCCTCATTCCTTTGCCGTCTTTGCCGCTTCGCGTGAAAGTTTAAACATCTCCATCACGTCATACGTCTTCTTAAAAGGCGCATAAAAAGGAATTCCATACCGCACGGCAATAGTCTGAAGATCCCCAGAATTTCTTAGTTTGCTCAGCGCTGAGTCAATGTCAGCACGCAAGGCTGCATCCTCTTTGCGCGTGGCAACATGTTCGTTCCAGCGCGCGACCGAAAGTGGCTCAGCTGTGGCAAAAGCAAGCTTCGCCGCAGGGTGGTTCTTCACATACCAGCCCGCGGTTGGTCCCCACAGGAAGGCGAGTTCCGCTTCTTCCTGGGTGAGTGTTTCTAGCGCTTGCTCGGTTGAGAAAAACGTCTGCATGGGGATCTTGAGAGACTCAAGAATAAAGCCGGCAATGGTTTGAGCTTGGACCGCAACTGTTTGCTGCTCAACCTCTTGCAAGGAAGCCGGCGTCTGGCCCTCGCGACCGATGAGTTCAAAGGCTGCCCCATAGTAGGCTCGTCCCAATGTGACCTGAGGTGAATCGCGTACCGCGTCCTGGCCGGGCACGCTCAGAATCGCGTCACATTCGTTTTTTGACAAACGAGACAACGGAAAATCACTCTCGTCAACTTCGGTGATGCGTTCGTCATGTTTGACCCAGACAGGAACCAACGTTCGTCCCAGTGTCTTGCTCAGGGCTTGAGCCACCTCAAAATCAAACCCCTTTTCTTCCTGCTGAGTAGAAAAAGGCAGATTATGTGCCAGCAAGCACACGCGGAGCTGCGACGACGATTGCCCAGCAAACAGCTGTGCTGGAATTGTTGAGAAAAAGAGCAAGAAAAAGAGACTTACCACTAGAACAACTCTACCCTCCAGACACGAGAGCCAAGCAGTCACTCCAGTCGAGACGAAAGGGTGCAGAAAAATATACGACGTTCTCACTCCAGCTTACTCCGGTAACGCAAACACCAGCAGGGCACTGCCCTTACTCGTGAGTGGTGGCTCGCCAACCAGCGTGACAGCCAAACCGCCGCCACCGCTAGGGATCGCGACATATTGCCGACCCCCGGCTTTATAGGTGATAGGCTGAGCCCGCATGGCCGAGCCAGTCTGGAATTTCCACAGCGGTTCACCCGTCGCGTCATCAAAGGCCAGTGCATAGCCTTCCAGATTCCCCGTAAAGACCAGGCCACCGGCAGT
>CAUZQN010000129.1:0-7084 GCA_963581605.1 uncultured Binatia bacterium (SeqCode) | reverse complement strand
GTGTTCCTCTCCTTCTATCGGGAAAAGGGGGAGTGGCAGAGCAAAAAAGGAGACCATCATGAAATACGGTTTACACGTCGGGAATGGCTTTTGCGTGACTGATCCGTCGGTGTTGCGCGACGTAGCACAGATGGCTGAGGAGCTGGGGTATGAGTCTATTTTGATCGGCGACCACGTGCTTCCGCCGCAGAAGATCAACAGTCCCTTTCCCCTGCCGGTCGAAAACCCTCAGCTAGACATGTATGAAAAGCAAACCTGGCCGGACTGTTTTGTCATGCTCGGGTTCATGGCTGCGGCCACAACCAGAGTGCGTCTGGGCACGAGTGTGGTGATTCTTCCCTACCGCCACCCTGTGGTCATGGCGAAAATGATTGCCACGCTGGATCGACTGTCCAACGGCCGCATTATCTGCGGTGTGGGTGTCGGCTGGATAGAAGAGGAATTCGCCTTTCTCAATGTTCCTTTTTCCGAACGCGGCCGCATGAGCAATGAATATATTGAGGTCATGAAAGCCTTGTGGACGGATGATCATCCACGG
Source organism: uncultured Binatia bacterium (SeqCode) (assembly GCA_963581605.1). Lineage (GTDB taxonomy): Bacteria > Desulfobacterota > Binatia > Bin18 > Bin18 > Bin18. The sequence continues at coordinate 6,546 of CAUZQN010000129.1, read as the reverse complement.
ATCGAGGGACGCTATGTCAAGATTGATCGGGATGTCAATTTCGGCCCCATGCCCGTTCACAAACCCCACCCGCCAATCTGGATAGGCGGGAACTCGATGGCAGCCCTGCGCCGGGTGGTCCGCCTGGGCGATGGGTGGCAGCCGGCTGGAATCACCCCAGACGTGATGCAGCAGAAAATGGATCAGCTGAAGGGTTTAATGGACGAAGCTGGACGTGATTGGAGCGAGTTAGAGATCACGGCAATGGCCCCTACGAGCGCAAGACCTGAGGTCGCGCAGGTGTTTGAAAAAACGGGCGTGAACGTTCTGTATGGGCTCGTGTCAGCGACCGATACTGAAACGCCGAAATTATTTGCTGAGATTAAGCAGTTTGCAGCTGCGATGTCCGGACGTGAGGTGTGATGCGGCTGGAGGGCGTTTTGAAACTCGTTGGACACGTCATTGCGAGCGTAGCGAAGCAATCTGAGCAGGACAAGAGATTGCTTCGTCGCCTCCAGCTCCTCGCAATGACACGTTTTCTCCTTTTTCCAAACACCCTCTAGACCGACCATAATGACGTGACATCATTACGTCACACCACCTCGACCGCCTCGACGCCTTGCACTACGCCGAGGGGTAGACCTACCCTCAGGTAGCAGCTTTGACTTCATACGCATCAACATCAGCTTGCGTGGTGCGTGCGGTGAACTCATCCATGGTATAGGGCCAATTGGTGACGAACCGACCGGAACTTGAACGATAGTAAAAATCGTTCCCACAGTCGGCCTGCCATACATCGACACGGCTAATGTCTTTCTGTAGTTGGTCATTAAAGGTTGTCATGACATCCGGGCGAATGTCCATCCAGGCCAGTTTCTCTTCATCCATACGCTTGAGTTGGCGCGTGATGTAGTCACATTGACGCTCCAACATGAACAGAATACTGCCTTGATTGGTATTGGGACCATACAGCATGAAGAGGTTCGGGAAACCTGCTGTGGTCATGCCCAGGTAGGCTTGGGCACCATCACTCCAGGCGTCCTTGAGTCGTTGCCCGTCACGGCCTGTCACCTCGAGGGCTGACAGATACGTAGTGGTTTCAAAACCGGTTGAGTAGATAATGGTGTCCACGTCGCGCGTTTCTCCATCGACCGTCACAATAGAACTTGGTGTGATCTTCTCAATGGTGTCCGTTAAGAGTTCGACGTTATCCCGATTAAACACTGGGTAGTAAACGTCCGAAAACAACGGACGCTTACAGCCAAATGGATGGTTCGGTGTGAGTTTGCGTCGAACGTCAGGGTCCTCGACAACGGCGAGGCGTTCCAGGCCTGATTTTTCGATCTCGGCGAGCAGCTTTTTATCGTTAAAAGTGCACAGCGTATTCCACATATTATAAATGTCGGCGCGATTTTCTTGCACCACGCTCGGGTTTTGACGAAAGTGGTCGAGTTGTTCTTGGGTGTATGGGACGTTGTCTTTTGGCACGACCCAATTTGCGGTGCGTTGATACAGATACAGCTGTTCGACCCTGGATGCTATTTCAGGCACAAATTGAATCGCACTTGCGGCAATGCCAATGACACCGACGCGTTTGCCTTGTAGGTCCTGGCTGTGATCCCAACGGGCCGAATGGAATGTGGTACCCTGAAATTCATCAATTCCAGGGATAGACGGCCAGACGAGATTGTTAAACATGCCGAGAGCACTGATCACGACATGGGATTCGAATTCATCTCCAGATTCGGTGACAACGTGCCAGCGCGCGTTTTCTCCCTGCCAGCGGGTTGATTTGACAGTGGTATTCAGTTGGAGATGCGGCCGCAATTCATATTTGCCGGCAATATGGTTCAGATAGACGAGTATTTCCTCTTGTCCGGCAAATGGCTGAGACCAGTCATTTTTTTGTTCAAACGAAAACGAATACAAGTGTGATTGCACATCACACTCAGCACCGGGGTAGGAGTTGTGCCACCAGGTGCCTCCAATTCCATTCCCCTTTTCCAGAATAACAAAATCGTCGACACCAGCCTTTTTCAGCTGAACGCCCATGCACAGACCGGCCGAGCCTGCACCAATAATGACTACCCTATGTTTCTGGTTTTTTTGCTTCATTTGGTCTCCAATCTCGTGTCTGTGTTTGTGTCGATGGTCGCACGCACCTCACTTACACCATATCCTAGCAGTTTTTGCACCGTTCGAAGATGAGCGCTATCAAGTGGATACGATACAAGAGAAGGACGTAAAATATGGGAACCAATGCGCTGGGGCAAGTGGGCCTGTAAGAGGGTCTGACTGTCGTTCATTGCCCCTTTGGTTTCCACGCGCGGGCCATCTTCTCCGCTTCCGCGAGTTGCTCTGGTTTCATGAGGTCGACAATATAATCGCGAACTTTGGCGAATTCGATTTGGTCCTGTGCTGAGGCAGTGCTGGCTGCCAGATTGATCCAGAGATGCGCCTGGGCGTAGTCCTGTGGGACACCTTTGCCCTCATAATACCGAAACGCCAGGTGGTACTGCGCCTGTGTGTCCCCCTGGTCTGCCGCTTTTCGATACCACTTCGCCGTTTCTTTGTCGTTCTGTGAGACTCCTCGGCCCTCCGCGTACATGAATGCCAGGTTGGACTGTGCAAGGAGGTGCCCCTGCTTCGCCGCTTTGCGATACCAGTCGGCCGCTTGTGTGTAGTCCTGCGCGACGCCCTGGCCCTGCCAGTACATGACCCCCAGGTTGTATTGCGCATCGACGTAACCCTGCTCCGCCGCTTTGCGCGTCCAGGTGACCGCTTGTGCGTAGTCCTGGGCGACGCCCTGGCCTTTGTAGTAATGTAGACCCAGGAAGTACTGAGCACGAGCGTGCCCCTGCTCCGCCGCTTTCCGATGCCACGTCACTGCTGCTGTGTCATCCTGGGGGACGCCCTGGCCCATGCCGTATATGACCCCCAGGGTGAGTTGCGCAAGGGTAATACCTTGCTCCGCCGCTTGTGTGAGTTGGGCGGGTGTCATGCGGGCGACAAGGGTAGCGCGAGTCCCGGCGTATTTCAGCTGGGTGGCTTTGGCGGCATTAAACGCATCGCGGTTGCCTTTATAGACGACATTCTTGGCGGCTTCGGTTGCCGCCAGATTGACCCAGACCAGCGCCTGAACGTAATCCTGTGGGACACCATTGCCCGAAGAGTACATGAGCCCCAGGTCGTACTGTCCAGATGTGTGCCCCTGCTCCGCCGCTTTGCGATACCACGCCGCCGCTTGCGTGTAATCCTTCGCCCGGCCGATACCATGCGCGTGCATGACCCCTAGGTTCCACTGCGCATAGGCATGCCCCTGCTCCGCCGCTTTGCGATACCACGTCAGCGCTGCCTGGTAGTCCTGTGCGACGCCGTAGCCGTTGTCGTACAGGAACCCCAGGTCGTACTGCGCATCGGCGGCACCTGCCTCGGCCCGCGCCCGTAGGTCGGCAGTCCTGTCAGCCCGCACCTGTGTCACAGCACCAACAAATAATACGACACTAACAAGCATCCACCGTAGTATTGTCTGCATGTTGTTTTTCCTAGCGTATTCCAGCGCAAATGAGAAGTGGTCGCCTTCTCAGCCGGTGAGAAGTTATCGCCTTCTCGGCCGGTATGCCGGAAGTTCTTCTTCTGGTGAGATGACTGTTATACCAGCCGCTGAAGGCCGGGAGGGGAGAGCCCAGGGGGGCGGGCTCTCCCCTAACTGCTGGGGCGGGTTCGCGATAGTGAAGAATTATTGGGAAGGAAGAAGAAAAGTATCCGGGATGTTCTCTCTCCTGGGCGCTACAGTCTCCTGTGAGAACGTGACCGGCGCTCTTCACGCAGGGCCTGCAGATCATCTAGTTGATCTGGGGTGAGGACAAGGGCGAGTTCCTCGTCTATTGCTGCCCTTTTTTCTTGTATACACTCCATACGCGCGTCGATATCATCAAGGTCCCGGCACATTGTGTCTGCTCGGGCAGTTTCAAAGATTGCCAACACGAGGTCAGCCTGATCGTCGGAGAGACCGAGTTGCTCCTGCATACGCGCGACCTTATCCTCAAGGCTGCCTCTGAACGGTCCGGCTTCGACCGGGGAAAACATCAGGACAAGACAGCAGAGCGATAATCCCAGGCCAATTACTTTCAGAAGTTTCATACTCTATTTCCTTTCTTTGCCTCAGCACGTCTCTTGTTTAGACATGTAACAAGGCATTTGGGGGGTTATACCGTGTATCTTTTCTTCACCTCATCGCCATATCTGTTTAGACACGCAACAAGGCATTTTGAGTTACCAAGGGTACTTGAACGGATATTGGAGAAGTCGGTGTGTGATCAGAGAGAGCGAAAGCGGCCTGACAAAGATGCTTCTCAATCTCAATGAATTCTGGGATTTTAGGGATTTCAGGGATTTCCGGCTGGCGGAAACCCTCTGTGGAAACGCTGCGGGCCCCCCCCTCCGGCGCCCAGGGTGCCCAAACCGCGGTCTTGTCCGCATCTTTTTACGGAGTGCTGTCCGCTGTGCCGGACTCAAGAGCGTACGGACCCTGAGCATCGTTCTGAGTCGCTCTTGCTTGATCTTCATCTGGATAGTTGCCATGGTCTCGATTTGCTCCATGACCGTGGCTTCTTCCGGAGTGTCTTGGTCTAAAAGGGCGTTCATCCGTTGGTGTGCCTGTTGGAGTTGTGGCAGCAGTTTTCTGAGTTCGGCTCTGGACGTAGTTTTGATTGTACGGATCTCGGCTTGGGTGTCTTCGTCTAGCCCGAGGGTTGCAAACAGATTTTCAGGCGGTAGGCCGGTCGGGGGACCTAGTGGCTGGGTAAATCCGGGCGTGGAGAGGCTTACGAGTCCTCCCCCAATGAGCAACATGAGTCGAATGTAATACCATGTGAGCCGTTTCATAGCTTTACAATTCAAGTGCCCAGGCTAAGGCGATATAGTCGTGAGGCAAGAAGTCTTCCTCCTCCTTTTCACCCCAGTCTGTATAGAATTCGGAATTGGGGTAGGGATAGCCAAACAGGGCTGCCTCCTGCTCCAGGCTGCTGAACTGGTTGCCCGGAACACTCAAGCCCGCTACTTGCACCTCCCTGACCAGGGCAGGCTTGTCCTGATACGGCAGCGCAGAATAGAGCAGCATTGTAGCTACAGCCGTGGCAGGGACAGCACCAGGGCGTAGGAATGGCCGCGTCGGGTGGGAAATTCGTGCTTCCAGGCTACGGTCAAACGCCGCCCGCCGGGCAGCAGTCAGTGGCGTCGGCGTGTAATGCTTCGCCAGATAGTCAAAAAATCTCTGTTCTTTGGCGCTGAGATTTTTTTCCCTGTCTTGTCTCGGCATGACTAAGGTTCTTCCATACGCTCATACAGATCGGCAAGTTCCGTGCGCAGTAGGGTGCGGGCGCGATGGAGATGGCTGCATATAGTCCCGTGTGGTTTCCCTAGCACTTCGGCGCACTCCCGAACTGTAAATCCTTCAAGATAGACCAAGATAAAAGCCTCTTGAGCAACATCCTCGGCAGCGGCCTCATCGCCTCCAATGCACTGCCAGGCGAGGCGAATGGCACGCTCACGGTGGGACGCAACAAACGCACTGAAAGACTTTTCACGTTCAGCGGCGGCAGCATCCATCGTAATAGTTTCAGTCTCCACCGCTGGGTCATGTACAGGCACTTTTGTATTTAGACACGCGACACTGGGATTTGAGTTACCTGGCCCACGCATTTCGGCAAGCAATTTTAGATGAAAAGAAATGCCGTCCCCTCAGGAATGCGCACAGGGCATAATCCTGCTACGACTAGTCAACAGGGGCCAGGGCCGACGGCCAGAGGAGTGCAGGATGAGCAGGGCAGCAAGCAGTACGACAAATCAGGCGTGCATCGTTGGTGTGGGTGAGACGGCGTATACCCGCTGGGGGCGGATGAGCGAGCGCGGAGAATGGGAGCTGGCCTGCGAAGCCGTTATCAACGCTGTGGCGGACGCGGGCCTCGATATTGAACAAATTGACGGCCTGGCGTCATTCTCGAACGATACCAGTGTACCCTGGCTCATGCAGCAAGCCTTAGGGCTGCCGCGGCTCGGTTTTACCTCCATGGTCTGGGGTGGCGGTGGCTCGGGTACGTGTGGGGCTATCGCGCATGCCGCCGCCGCGGTGGAATCCGGTCAGGCCGAGTATGTCGCGGTCTTTCGCTCGCTGTGTCAAGGCGAAGGCCATCGCTACGGCCAATTGGGGGGCTATAACGAACTGCCCCATCTCAGCTTCATGGTTCCGTTTGGCATGTTCTCGCCGCCGATTATGATTGCTCCGCTGGTACAACGTTATGTTCACGAATTCGGAGCGCAGCCCGAACACTTCGGCGAGGTCGCCCTCGTCTGCCGGGACAATGCCCAGCGCAACCCACGTGCGGTGATGGCCGGCCGGCCGCTGAGCATGCAGGACTATCTGACCTCACGGATCATTGCCGAGCCGCTGCGGTTGTACGACTGCTGCCAGGAGAATGATGGGGCGTGCGCGTTGATCGTAACGACGCTGGAACGGGCGCGCGACTTACGCCAAAAACCGATTCGGATTCTGGCTGCGGCTCAAGG
>CAUZQN010000128.1:0-7088 GCA_963581605.1 uncultured Binatia bacterium (SeqCode) | reverse complement strand
AGTGCTCTGAGCCGCAGTGGAGCAGCGGTTTTTGTGTTGACCCGGTCCAGTCGGCGGCAACGCGGCGCAGCTTCCTTGAGACCTATTCGGATCAGGACGTGATTATCTTGGCCGCTCACTTTTTGGCCCCGAACGGCGGCCGCATTGTGCCGAACGGAGACACCTGGAAGTTGCAAGTGTGATGAGGTGTAATCAGGTGTAACCGTTCGTTTCTAGGCTCATCGGTCTGCGAGAAGGAGCCCCTATATGCGTGCATGGCAAATCAATCAAGAGTTTGGCCAAGAGTTTGGCATTGACCACCTGACACTGACCGACCAGCCTGACCCAGAACCCGGACACGGTCAGATTGCCATTCGGGTTCAGGCCACCTCGCTCAATTACCGCGACCTCATGACAATCAAATACGGCGGTATGCGAGGTCTCAAACAGCCGCTCATTCCACTGTCCGATGGGGCGGGTGAAGTTGTTGCGATTGGCGCAGGCGTCACGCGTCTCAAACCGCGTGATCGGGTCGCCGGCATTTTCTTTCAAAACTGGCTGGCAGGTGGATCAGATGCATCCCATGCTGCCTCGGCATTGGGTGGTGTGCTGGATGGCATGCTCGCCGAGCAAGTGGTGCTACACGAAGACGGCGTGGTCACGATTCCAGATTATATGACCTATGAAGACGCGGCCGCCTTGCCTTGCGCAGCAGTCACCGCATGGCACAGCATGGTCACCCAGGGCAATATGAAAGCCGGTGAAACTATTTTGATACTAGGCACTGGTGGGGTGTCGGTCTTTGCCCTCCAGTTCGCCAAAGCCGCTGGAGTCCGCACCATCATTACGTCGAGCAGTGATGAAAAGCTCGAACGCGCCAAACAGCTCGGCGCGTCGGAAATGATTAACTACAAAACAACGCCGGAGTGGGGCAAGAAAGTTTTAGAACTCACCGACGGCGTCGGCGTTGATCAGGTTGTCGAAGTGGGTGGAGCCGGTACCCTGGCCCAGTCTATGGAAGCTGCGCGTGTAGGCGGGATGGTCGGCTTGATCGGCATCTTGGCCGGCACCGATGGGGAGGTGAACCCCATCCCGGTACTGATGAAGAGCCTGCGGTTGCAAGGCGTGTATGTGGGCTCGCGTGAGATGTTTGAAGACATGCTTGCAGCCATGAGCATTAATCAGATTAAGCCCGTGATTGATACAGTCTATCCCTTTGAGGAAGCCCGCCAGGCGCTCAGACTTATGGAAGGCGCCTCGCATTTCGGTAAGATTGTGATTGCAGGATAATACCCGATACAGGGGTAGGGGCGACCGGCCGGTCGCCGGGGCACGGCATGCCGTCCTTACAATTTAGAGACCGCTTCATACCGAAAACAATCCGTCGTATGATCGTTCACCACCCCGGTGGCCTGCATAAAAGCGTAACAGATTGTCGATCCTACAAAAGAAAAGCCACGCTTTTTCAGATCCTTGCTCATCGCATCAGACTCAGACGTGCGGGCGGGCATACCCTGCAGTGACCGCCAGGCATTTTTCCGGGGACTCCCACCGATAAACTGCCACATATACGCATCAAAACTGCCATACTCTTTTTGTACAGCCAGAAAGGCTTTGGCGTTTTTGATGGCTGATTCTACCTTGAGGCGATTTCGAATAATGCCAGGATCGGCAAGCAGTTTCGTCACCTTGCGCTGGGTATAGCCTGCCACGCGAGTCGGATCAAAATTGTCGAAGACTGCTCGGTAATGCTCCCGCTTCTTGAGTATCGTATCCCAACTCAGGCCGGCTTGCGCCCCTTCGAGAATCAGGAACTCAAACAGCGTTCGGTCGTCATGGACCGGCGCGCCCCATTCTTCGTCATGGTACTGAATGGCCAGTTCATTCTTTGCCCACGTACAGCGTTGTATAGTATCCATTATCACTCAATCCTAGAGGGCCTGAAGAGCCTGAAGGGCATTGTAGGAGGTTTTGGCGAATCGTGAAGGCAACAAAAAGACGAAATATACAGTATCAATATGCACATAAAAATTCCAACGCATCTTTCTTATAGACTATTCTAGCTTGAGCCGTGTCTCTAATCGTGGCACAAATGCCCGAGGAGCGTCTTTCACCTGAAAGACACGCTTAGCGGCGGAATCGGCATGCAGTATGAAACCCTTGTCCAGGAAGACCGCGTCCATGCCTCACTCTATACCCAGCCTCAGATTTTCGAAGACGAACTCGAAAAGATCTTCTACAAGGTCTGGGTCTTTATAGGGCATGAAAGCGAGATTCCGAATGCCGGAGACTTTTTGACCCGGACCATTGGTCGCCAACCGGTCATCATGAACCGGGGTAAAGATCAAAACATTTCAGTTTTTCTCAATCGCTGTGCCCACCGAGGCACGGCCGTTTGCCCGGTTGAACGTGGCAATACCAAATACTTCGTGTGCCCGTACCACGGCTGGACGTACGATTTGAACGGTTCGCTGTCCGGGGTGCCGTATCCTGGTGCGTATGGAAAAGACTTCAAGAAAGAAGACCATGGGCTCCCGCAGCCGGCTCGGTGCGACAGCTATCGCGGGTTTATCTTTGTCAGTTTGAGCCCTGAGGGCCCATCGCCGGACGAGAATTTGGGCAAGGCCAAAAAATTGATCGACCACTCGTGCGAACTATCCCAGCAAGGCGAGATCCAGCTCAGCGCGGGCTGGCTCAAGCATCGGTATCATTCCAACTGGAAAATGATCCCAGAGAATGACACAGACGGCTATCATCTCGGCATTACCCATAGGGCCTTTCTCAGAGTCGTTGGGACGCAGTATGCCCGGTTTGTGGGGGAAGAGGACAGTATCAAGGCCGTACTGCGTGATTGGGGCAATGGACACAGCGAGATTGAGTGGGCGCCTGGCTACCAACGTCCGTTTGATTGGTGTGGTGGGGGTTCAGAAACCAAGTTCGCCGCCTACCTGTCTGCCATGGAAAAAAGCTACGGCAAGGCAGTCACCCAGTAACGGATCTTTGACGGACCAGCCCACGCCTTGATCTTCCCCAATTTGTTTTTAGGCGAAATGAATATTCTCTTTTTTGAAGCAAGTAGTGTGGATGAAGCCGTGCACTGGCATACCCCGATGTTTCTCAAAGGGGTGCCGGAGTTCAATAAGCGGCTACTCCGCCAAAGCGAGGGGGCCATGGGTCCGGCGTCTTTTATCTTGCCGGAAGACGTAACGGTTGCGGGGCGAAATCAGATGGGGCTCCAGGCCCAAAAGCCAGACTGGCTGGATTTACGGCGGGGCATGGATCGGGAAAAAGTCGATAGCGAAGGCCGCCGAGTGTCGCATTTTACCGACGAGACGACCAACCGTGGCTTTTGGCGACATTACAGATACCTGATGACTCAAGCATAAATGACTGACAGCTGCATGATAGCCGATACCGAATATCGCACGGTCGTAGCCTTTATCTACACAGAAGCCCGGCTAGCCGACGAGTCGCGCTACGCTGAATGGGAGGCCCTATGGGACGATGACGCCGTCTACTGGGTGCCGGCGTCTCCGACTGGTGATACCGATCCCGAGCGCCAGATTTCACACATCTATGACAACCGGCGTCGCATTGCGACGCGGATCAAACTGCTGCAAAGTGGACTTCGTTATAGTCAGACGCCGGCGTCTCCGATGCGGCGTCCGATTTCGAACATTGAAGTAGAGCAAACCGATACAGGCGAATATATTGTCGGGTCAAATTTTTTGTTACTCGAACTCTCCATCCAAGCCCAACACGAAACTCATCTCTGGGGCGCTCGTATCATCCATAAACTGCGCCAAGTCGATGGCGGACTCAAAATGTTTTGGAAACAGGTCATTCTGGTCAACGCAGCTGAACCGTTGCCGAATTTGACATTTCTGATTTGAAAAGGAGTTTTTATGTCAGACCCACCCATCAGCCGCTACCCAGTGGCCAAACTCGAAGATTTGCCTGACGACATTCGTACTCGCATCACCGAGGTGCAGGCAAAGGCCGGGTTTATTCCTAACGTCTTTCTTGCCCTGGCGCATCGGCCTGCCGAATTTCGCGCTTTTTTTGACTATCACGACGCACTCATGCTCAAAGACAGCGGCCTATCAAAAGCGGATCGTGAGATGATAGTCGTCGCAACCAGCGCAGCCAACGATTGCCATTACTGTGTGATTGCGCATGGGGCCATTCTACGTATTTACGCCAAGAATCCACTGATTGCCGACCAGGTTGCGGTGAATTATCGTAAGGCCGATATCACACCACGACAACGCGCAATGTTAGACTTCGCGCTCAAGATCGCCCTCCAGGCTCAGGAGATTGAAGAAGCAGACCATGCCCGGCTCCGGGAGCATGGCTTTAGCAACGAAGATATCTGGGATATTGGCGCGATTAGCGCGTTCTTTGCTCTCTCCAATCGGATGGCACATCTGACCGATATGCGGCCGAACGATGAGTTTTATACGATGGGCCGGGGACAGTAGGGCCGGCTATGCTGCCGGAGCCTGAGCTTTCACGTCAGCCAAAAAGTCGAGCACGGCTTTGCTGAAGATGTCGTTCTTATCTCCGGCGACCATATGTCCAGCCTCAGACACATCAACATATTTGGCATGCGGAACAGCATCAAGAAATTCCTGAGTGGTTTCATCGCTAATGACGTCACTCAGCTTTCCACGGATAAGCAGAGTCGGGACGCGCAACGCGCGGGCTGCCTTCAGCATCCGCTCGGGATCCCGTCTCAAGCGGGAGGGGTTCAGCATGTTCGGGTCCCAATGCCAGCGGTAGCGGCCATCCGCTCCTTTACGCAGGTTTTTTTCCAGCCCGCTCAAATCCTTGGGGCGGGGACGGTGTGGAATGTATTCGGCAATCGTGTCCGCGACTTCTTCGAGGTTGGCAAAGCCGTCGGGTCGGGCCGTCATAAAGGCGCGTATGCGATCAACGCCCTTCTGTTCAACCCGCGGCGTAATATCCACCAAGACAACGCCGGCGCTGATCGGCTCAGGAGCTTCACCCTCAGTGAGTAAGGATGTCATGCCGCCGAGCGAGGCACCGACGAGTACCGGTCGTTGGTCGAAATGGCCCAATATCGTGTGCAGATCGGCAACATATTTATCGATATGGTAATCCCCATCCGGGGCCCAGTTACTCTCTCCGTGGCCACGCAGATCAAGGGACACCGCATACCAGCCCTGCTCGGCCAGAGTCTGTGCGGTGTTGCCCCAGGCATACCGGGTTTGTCCGCCGCCGTGCAGGAGCAGGGCCGGCGCATTCGCTTTGTCTCCCCAAGCGTCTCCAACAATAGAGAGCCCTTCTTCGACGTCATACGTCACTCGTTGTGCTGAAAGGCTGGCTGGCTGTGCTGTCATACGTTCACTCCTGAATGCGTTCGAGATTGGTAACGCTTCTTCCATACGGATCGCCACACGGATCTTGCGCTTGCGTCTTCTCCGTCTCTTATTGAGCTATCGGCTTTCCAGCGTCTGGAGGCTCGTGCGAGAGTCCCGCGTTACGGTAGAACCAATAAAGAGGGAATGAGACGAAAGGTATGAACCGAGGAACAGGGCAGACCTTACCATCCAGTCAGAACCGAGGCAAGGCTACTACGTCAGACAGGGACAGGCAAAGATTAGGGAAACGAGAAACTGACGCGCCGTGAGTCTAACTGCCCTGGGATGTCTTTCCATGACACGGCAACCAGATCCGAAAAGTCGTGCCGTGTCCCACTTCGCTTTCGACTGTGACTGTCCCGCCAAGAAGGGTGACAAATCGTTTCACGATGTTGAGGCCCAGACCCGATCCTTTGAGGAGGCCATTTGCCGAGTTATCGACTTGTTGAAAGGGTTCAAAGATGCGGGCCAGTTCGTCTGCCGGAATCCCGATCCCAGTGTCGACCACACTGATTTCAATGCCACCTTGCTGAGAGCGTACGACGACGCTAACACTCCCGTTTTGGGTAAACTTGACCGCATTACCAATCAGATTTTTGACTATGACTTTGAGTTTACGCAGATCCGTCTGCAGGTGAGGCAGGTTTGAGTCTACAGTCCAGACAAACGAGAGCGAAGATTGATCTTGCAGACCCTGAGTTTCAGCCTGTAGCTCTAAGATAAGCGCTGCAATCTCGACTTCCTGACAGTGCACGGGTAGCTGACCTGCTTCAAGGCGATTCAGATCGAGTAACGCCGTAATAAGATCGAGCAGATCCGTCGCGCTTTTCCGAATGCGCTGCAGCCCCGTCTGCTGCTCAGCGTCTAGATTTCTACCCTCGTCATCTTCCAGCAGGTCGCAATAGCCAAGAATCACCGCAAGCGGGGTGCGGAGTTCATGCGACATGGTGGACAGAAACTCCAACTTGGCGTGGGCAGCTTCTTCCGCCGCTTCCTTCGCACGCCGGAGTTCTCGTTCCGCCTTTTTGCGCTCTGTCACGTCCCGATAGATGCCCTGAAAACTAGTCTGCCGTCCGCTGCTGTCGCGGATAAATCGCGTGCGACCTTCCGTCGTTAAGACGCTGCCATCTTGACACACCCATTCGACTTCAAAAATCGACGGCAGCTTCTCCCCCGTCAGTATCCGCTGATGGTCAGCTTCCGCCTCCCGAGCAGCCTCGGGTGTCAGCCAGGTGCGATAATGCGTCCCACACAGCTCTTCTCGCGACCGGCCTAACATCAATTCGAGACCCCGGTTTACGGTGAGTACTGTTCCGTCTAAGGCAAAGGTGGCGATACCGTCGCTGGCATTTTCAAATAGCTCCCGATAGCGCATCTCTGATTCATGCACGGCATCCGCAGCCCGTTTTCTCTCGGTAAGATCAACCCCATAGGCACGCACGAGCTGCATTTCCGGCAGGGGGGAAAAAGACCAGGCATAACACCAGCATCCATTATCGACCTCAACCCCCTGCACGGGGAGATGCGTTTGCAGACACTCCTGAATAAGAGCCATGAGATTAGCCGGAAGAATGGTAGGAAACGCAGTTTTTGAGAATCCCACCTGTACCAGTAGATCCCTCATCGCGGGATTAGCGTAGACCATATTGGCATGGCGATCGAATTCGACGATGGGTCCGGGGCTCTCTTCTGGAATAGAAATGAGCCGCTGCCGGTCCCGCTCAA
>CAUZQN010000127.1:0-7090 GCA_963581605.1 uncultured Binatia bacterium (SeqCode) | reverse complement strand
AACCCGTACAGCACCAGAACTGTCGGAAACGAGACCCACCGCACCACCATCCACCACATGTGAGCATTCTACTGGTTGCGAGCGTACCGAGCAACTTTTCCAGATATATGAGAGAAAAGAGACGCGACCCCAAGTCAGAGAGGAGGACAGCATGAAAATCAAAAAAATCGTCGGACGGGAAATCCTAGACAGCCGGGGCAACCCCACAGTCGAGGTTGACGTCCTGCTCACCGACGGTGCGTTTGGCCGTGCGGCGGCACCTTCGGGGGCCTCGACCGGGGCACATGAGGCCTGGGAACTCCGCGACCGAGCAAAAAAACGCTATGGCGGGAAAGGCGTACAAAAAGCTGTAGCCCAGGTGAATCAACACATTGCCCGGCGCCTCAAGGGACAAGACCCCAGTGACCAGCAGCACATCGATCAGCTGCTGCTCGACCTGGATGGGACGGTAAATAAAAAACGCTTAGGCGCGAATGCGATGATTGCCACTTCTCTGGCTGTAGCGAAAGCGGCAGCGGCTTCTGCCGGACGGCCGCTGTATCGGTTTCTGGGCGGCTCGCGCGCCCGCACGCTGCCTGTGCCACTCATCAACGTTCTCAACGGGGGCGCGCATGCCACGAATAATCTCGATATTCAAGAGTTTATGATCGTCCCCGCTGGCGCCCGGTCGTTTCGCGATGCGCTTCGTATTGGCGCAGAAGTCTTTAGCGCGTTGAAGAATATTCTACAGAAAAAAGGACTCACAACCGCCGTCGGGGACGAAGGCGGAGTCGCCCCGGATCTCCGCTCGAATGAAGAGGCCTTTGATATCCTCCTGGAATCAGTAACCCAAGCCGGCTATACCCCTGGCCGTCACGTCTCGCTTGCCCTGGATGTGGCCGCAACCGAACTCTACCAAGATGGACAGTATGTTTTCCAGAAAGCGGGCGGGGCCACCCGGCAGGCAGAAGATCTGATCCAACAATATGCCGGCTGGGCCGAACACTATCCGCTCGTTTCCATCGAGGATGGGCTGGCCGAAGACGATTGGGCCGGTTGGCAATTGCTCACCCAGGAACTCGGGACAAAACTGCAGCTGGTAGGCGATGATCTATTTGTGACCAATCCCAAGCGGCTGGCACGCGGCATTGCTGACGGAGCCGCGAATGCCATCCTAGTCAAGGTCAATCAAATCGGCACGTTGAGTGAAACTCTCGAAACCGTAGCCCTGGGCAAGCAGCATGGCTACGGCGTTGTCATCTCGCATCGCTCCGGCGAAACAGAAGACACCACGATTGCTGACCTGTCCGTAGCGGTGAACGCCGGCCAAATCAAAACCGGTAGTGTCTGCCGTGGCGAGCGCACGGCAAAGTATAACCAGCTGTTACGTATTGAAGAAGAACTCGGGCAGCGCGCCGTGTATGCCGGCAAGAACGTTTTCCCGCAGGCGGACTAACAATTTGTTTCTTGCCGTTTTTTTGTTGCAGCATCGAGACTGATCTGATAAAAAAGAATGCAAATGGGCTTCCGCCTCAAAGGAATGGTTCACACTAAGTAAGGGGTTCCCACACTCATAACCAAGGAGGCCACTATGGCTGCAGCGAAAAAGAAAGCCGCTAAGAAAGCGGTCAAGAAAGTTGTCAAGAAAGTTGTAAAGAAAGCCCCGGCTAAAAAAGCCCCGGCCAAGAAGGCTCCGGCCAAGAAAGCTCCGGCCAAGAAAGCCCCGGCTAAAAAAGCCCCGGCTAAAAAAGCCCCGGCTAAAAAAGCCCCGGCTAAAAAAGCCCCGGCCAAAAAAGCCCCGGCCAAGAAGGCTCCGGCTAAAAAAGCCGCCAAGAAGAAAGCGGCACAGAAGCGCTAAGCGCAGCGTCGCTACACGAGGCGGAGAACCCCCAAGAAAAAAGGCCCGCCGGGGGCCTTTTTTCTTTTGTGTATATGAAACAGCAGCTCGCCACGTTGACCGCTGAGGTCACCTTTCCTGAACGCGAAAAATTTACCGCCCCCCTCCTCCTGCTCCCCGGCTTATGGACTGGAGGGTGGATATGGAACGAAGTCGCGTGGGGATTTTCCCAACGCGGCTGGGAGTGCTGGGCGCTTGATTGTTATCAGGCCGAGGCAACTTCTCAACGCGGCAAAATATCCTTTGCACAGCAGCTGCATACCATTACCACTGCCCTCTCCTCGCTTGATAACACACCGATTGTGTTAGGTTTTGATGTCGGCAGTGTGTTTGCCCTGTTGGCTGCCGAACGCATACGCCCTCGAGCACTCGTGTGCATTGCCCCTCTTCTACCCTGCAACTGGACGCCGGAGCGACGCCCGGCCCTTCCTCTTGTCCGACTCATGGCGCTGCCTGCGCTGCTGTGGAGCCGTCCCCATCCTCCGCCGTATCGGCGTATGGCACGGGATTTTCTTTTTCATAGGGTGCCGACCACCATGCACGACTCTTTGCATGCCCACCTTGAGCCGGATTCGGGCCAGGTCGTCCGCACCCTCACGCGGGACTCGGTACCGCTGCCAGCCGTTCCTTTGCCCTGCCCGGCCTCTATTGTGTGGGGACAAGAAGATCGCATGAATGCTCCCGCAGCCTCGCGCTGGCTCGCAGATTTTCTCCACGCAGACAGTCTGATCTATCCGGACCAAGGCCACTGGCTCATCTCTGGTCCACAGGCCTCTCTCCTTGTTGCCGATGTCCATCGCTGGCTCATCCGGACGTTGGGCCAGGGGCTTTTACTTCCTCCAGAAGACGGCGTTTAACGTGAGTCGACTGAACGGTCTGGATCGTTCTCCTCACAACCTGGTATAACAGAGCAGAGAGCCCGGTCAGCCCGCATCTCTCCAAGTCAAAGTCTATCTATTTCTATGCTGCAACTCATTAATCTCTCTCTCGCTTTTGGCGAACAGGAACTTTTTCGCAACCTCAACTGGCATATTCGGCACGGTGACCGGGTGGGTGTGGTCGGACCCAATGGCGCCGGCAAGACGACGTTGTTTCGTTTGCTGATCGGCCAGATTGAACCTGATGCCGGTGTTGTGCAACGCGGGCGAGATCTCAGCATAGGCTATCTTCCCCAAGAAGGTATCCCACTGTCCGGGCGCGACCTCTTTACGGAAACCCGCTCGGCATTGCCTGAACTGACCGCGCTGCAACAGGAATTAGAGACGCTTCAAACAGCGCTCGAAAGCGCGAACGGGACACATACAGCTTCACACACACATGGGGCACACGACTCTCGGCACGACTCTTTGATAGTGCGGCAGGGAGAAATCCAGCATCGTATCGAAGAACTAGACGGCTTTCGGGCTGACGCTGAAGTCGCCAAAATCTTAACCGGCTTGGGCTTTCACGAAGATCAGTTCTCCTCGCTAGTAGAGGCTTTTAGCGGCGGCTGGCAAATGCGTATCGCGCTTGCCAAGCTCTTATTGCAACAACCGGATGTCTTGTTGCTTGACGAGCCGACCAACCACCTCGACCTGGATTCTCTGGTCTGGTTGGAATCGTATCTGCGCAATTATCGTGGCAGTATTGTCCTGATTTCTCACGACCGGACTTTTCTTGACCGCATGGTCAATCGCATTGTCGCCTTCCATCGCTGCACCTTGGCTGAGTATACGGGCAACTATTCCACCTTTGAGCGCCTGTTTGAAGAACAGTTGGAGACCTACCGGAAGGCCTATGCTGCGCAACAGGACGAGATTGAGCGCATTACGCGTTTCATTAACACCTTCCGTTACAATGCGCGGAAGGCCTCGCAAGTACAGAGTCGGATCAAACAACTTGAGAAAATGGAGAAACTCGACCGGCCGCAAGACGTGCCGAAGGGTGTCCGCTTTCATTTTCCTCCGGCACCCCGGAGTGGACGCCGGGTTATCGAGCTCCAGGGCCTGTGCAAACACTATGCAGACGTTCAGGTATTCAATGACCTCAACCTCGTCATCGAGCGCGGCGACCGGGTGGCCTTGGTCGGCGTCAACGGAGCAGGCAAATCCACCCTGAGTCGCATCTTGTCCGGAGTTGAAGAGCCGACGTCAGGCACCTGTCAGCTCGGTCACCAGGTCGTCGTGGATTATTATGCCCAGCAGCAAGCCGAGCGCTTACAGAGTAACAACACCGTCTACGAAGAAATCGTCAGCAAGGCTGCGACTGCAGTCGTCCCTCGGCTGCGTACCCTGCTGGGCGCATTTCTCTTTTCCGGCGATGCCGTAGAAAAACGTGTCGCCGTCCTCAGTGGAGGCGAGAAAAGTCGCCTGGCTTTGGCCAAAATGCTCTTGCAAGCTTCAAACACGCTCATTCTTGACGAGCCGACCAACCATCTCGACATGCGAACCAAAGATATCGTGAAAGAAGCCTTGCTGCAGTTTGGCGGGACTTTCGTCATTGTCTCGCATGACCGCTATTTCCTGAACGGACTGGTGACCAAGGTCATCGAACTGCGCGACGGACACTTCACCACGTACACCGGCACGTTTGAGGAATTTCTCGACTGGAAAGAACGCCAGAAAACCCAGCCTTCCCAACCCGCGCAGACACAGCCCGCCTCTCAGGCTGCTCCCACGCGTGCTGCGCTGTCTGCTCCAGCACCGAACACAGACGGCATCGCCGGTGCACTAGCCGCCATTCACCAAGCCAAGCACGGTAGATTATCGTACCAAGAACAAAAAGCTGCGCGGGCCGAGCGCCAGAAACAAGCCAAACGTTTGGCCGCTCTAGAAAAGAGTATTGCTGCGTTTGAGGCCAAGAAAGATCAGCTCGAAGCCTTGCTCGCGGACGAAAAAACTTTTCAACATCAAGACACAGCACACGACGTCAGCGCGCAGTACGAACAGCTCAAACGGCAACTAGACGAAGCATATCTTGCCTGGACGGCACTGGCTGAAGAACACGAACACGAATAGACCGACGAAAGGGAGAAGTCAGCATGCGCATCGGCTTAGGACTGCCACCAACCGGACTCCATTTTGACCTGTACAAAGATATTGCGCTGAAGGCGGAAGCGCTCGGATTTGAGAGCCTCTGGTGTGGAGAAGCGTGGGGAACGGAGACTTGTACCATGGTCAGCGCGTTTCTTGCCTGTACGCAGCGTATTCACGTTGGCACCGGGATTATCTCTCTCTATCTGCGACCGCCTACCCTCGCCGCCATGCAAGCCGCAAGTATGGATCTGATCGCGCCTGGCCGAGCCCGGCTGGGTATCGGGGTGAGTACCCGTAATATCAACACCTTCCACGGCATCCCGTGGGATCATCCTGTAGCTCGCACGCGCGAGTATGTAGACATTGTTCGGCGCGTTCTCGCCGGAGAGCGTGTCACACACGACGGCCAGTTCTATAAACCCCACGGGTTTCGGCTCAGCATGAGACTCTCAGGTAAAATGCCGATTTATCTCGCAGCAGTGAATCCGCACATGCTCCAGCTTGCTGGAGAAATTGCCGACGGTGTTTTACTCGCTTGGCTACCGGCCAGGCAGATTCCGCATTCACTGGCAGAGATCGCCAAGGGGGCCGAACGCGTAGGCCGAAGCCTGAGCGACATCGACATTGGCTGCTATGTGCATACATTGGTCAAACAAGATCGGGAACTCGCCCTCAAGCAATTGCGCCACGTGCTGGTTGGCTACTGTCAAGCCAACACCTATATCCAGGGTTTTCGACGTTTTGGCTACGGCGACATTCTGGATGACGTCCATCAGCACTGGCAGGCTGGAGACCGTATAGGGGCGGAAGAAGCGATCCCGGACTTCATGGTCGAAGATCTTTTTGCGTTCGGTCCGCCTGAAGACTGTCAGAAACAGCTGAGCAGGTTTATCGATGCCGGTGTTCAACTGCCTATGGTTGCTGCTCCGCCAACAAGCCAACTGACGGGGCAAGATCTGCACGCATTGGTTGAGGCGTTCGGGCAGTAAACCCGCCCTGTCAGGACTCGTATGAAATCGCACAGTGGAGGAGGATGGAGGCCGGTTTTATGGCAGCACAGGATGTTTTACGCTTAGACCCGCAGGAGATTCGGCCACCCCTCCGAAGGAGGGGATTTCGCAAGAAGGGTCGAGGGCAAACATGCGAACCGCCCCTACACTTTACCCCACCAACTTCGCCAAAATCTGCTCGTACTCTTTATCATTGTTAGTTTGCACGTTGACGTGATGCAGATCCACGCCGCTTTCTTCTTGCGCCTGAAGGCGCTCAATACCCTCTTCAACTGAACCTACACAGCCGGTCGCGTCAACTAACTGATCGGGCACAGCTTCGCCCGCGGCTTGTGAGCCACCTTCCCAGGCTTTCTTTATTGTCTCAACCGCGTCACCGTAACCCAGTCTGGTCAGTTGGGCAGCATAAAAGGTACCCATACGACCAATATAAAAGGCCAACATCCCTGCCGAAGCGGCGCGGGCTTTATCCACATGCGGAGTGACCGTCACCGAGCCAGGCGCCCGGACAGAAACCGCGTTGGCTGGACGACCAGCGGCTACGCTCACTTGGCGCAGATTGTCAATTTCACTCTTGAGATGTTCAAGCGGAATCATAATCGGCAGCCAGCCGTCGGCCAGCTCTGCCGTCATCTTCACGCTCTTGGTGTTGATCGTTGCCAGATAAATAGGAATATGATCCCGGACGGGTTTGAATCGCAGCGTAAAGCCGCGTTGGAGATCAAACAGCTTGCCCGAATATTTGAGCGGCTCCCCGCGCATGATCGTGTTGATGATTTCAACATACTCGCGCAGGCGTTGCAGCGGTGGTTTGAACTCCACGCCGTGAAAATGCTCAATCACCTGTGGCCCACTAGTCCCGAGGCCAAGCAGCATGCGTCCACCAGCTAGCTCATCCATAGTCGCAAAATGCTGGGCCAGAGCGGCCGGCGTACGTGAATAGGTATTTACAATCGCGCTGCCGAGCTGAATATTCTGTGTCTTGTCGGCCAGCAGAGTCAAAATAGTAAACGCATCCCGCCCCCAGGCTTCCGGCACCCAGGCTGAATGCACCCCAGCAGCGTCTGCGATTTGAACCTTTTCGCATAACGCCTTGTAATCGATCTTGCCTTGCCAATCGATGCCAATCGAAATTTTACGAGCCATAAATACTGTCCTCCACAAGCTGTTTAGTGGCGCGACTGTAGCAT
>CAUZQN010000126.1:0-7094 GCA_963581605.1 uncultured Binatia bacterium (SeqCode) | reverse complement strand
TCACCCCCGAGGCGATCCGCTCAATGAGTCTGACCGGCTCGCGGGAGGACATCCTCGAACGCCTCAGCCAGCTCGAAGCAGCCGGACTCACCCAGATTGTGATCTCACCGCCGTGGGGGTTTGTAGAGGAGAGTATTGTGGAGTTTGCGCGCGAGATTATTACGCCATACACACAACGCTAGGCAGGCTCACCCTGCCCACGAAAGACGCGACACATAGCGCTCCGACGGAAGGTTCTGCATTGAGCTACTGCCCGTAGCTCTGTCCCAAATCCTGAACAGTAGGATGATTCATAAGCGCTTTGATCTTAGGATCATTGAGCAACGTGCCCAGATCTCCAGACTCCACCGCCTGCATCGTACTCTCATCACTGAGGATACTCTGAACCAGCGGATCGTTTTGGAGAGAGAGAATTTTGTTCAGCGCTGCCGGGTCCTGGGTCAGCGCCTGCTGCAGTGCTCCTGCCGCCGAAAGAGCCTGCTGGGATTGCGGGGATGCCACATCTCCGTCTGATGCAGGCGCGGGAGCCGGTTCACTGTGTGGCGTCCGAATCGCAACCACCTGAGATTCCGGCACTTCAAATTCTCCAAGCGTGCTCGAACGCAGCTGGTACACACCATGGCGCAAGCCGACGACCTCGGCTTGCAGCACACTCCCGTCGCTCAATTCAACCTCGCGCACAGCCCCCGCGTACACGGAAACAGGCAGGCATGTGAGAAGAAAAAAGAGTAGCGGAGTCGTGATTTTCATAGCATTATCCCTCCATAGTCATAGTCGGAAATGCCGCTGCTTCCTTAACTGAATTGTCATCGACAATGGGTTTGGAATCCGCACACGAAAACGCTACGTTGGGCCAATATTTTTAATGCACCTTGCTGGCTTCCATCCCGAGAGTCGATTACAGTACATGACAAAAGGAGGCACCCTATGGCGGACCAAGGCTATGCTCGACCGGAGATGTTGGCCGATAGCCAATGGCTGGCAGCCCATCTCCAGGACGACACTATTCGAATAGTCGATTGTGACACCCGTGAGGCATATCGACGCGCCCATATTCCTGGTGCGACTCCCTTTCGTGGGCATCATTATTTGAAAGAAAAAGAAGAGGCACTGCATATTATGGGCCCGGACCAGTTTGCCCAGACCATGGGTGCTCTTGGGATCGGCGCGGACAGCCTGGTGGTCGCCTATGATGGCTTTAGCGGCCTGTACGCAACACGGTTCTGGTGGGCACTCAATTATTACGGTCATACCAACGTTAAAGTGCTGAACGGTGGATGGGATACCTGGTTGGCCGAAGGCAGGCCAGTGACAAATGCCACCACTCGCCCGACAATGGCGACTTTTACCCCGCAGGTGCATGAAGACTTCATTGCCCGTTGGGAGCAGGTTCAGGACGCGACCGGCACCGATACTATACTCCTCGATACGCGTTCCGACGCGGAATGGACGGGCGAAAACGATCGGGGCACTAAGCGCGGCGGGCGGGTTCCCGGCGCCATCCATCTCGAATGGCTCAATTATATTGATCCCAAGACGAAGCAGTTTAAGCCGGCGGCAGAACTTCGTTCCATATTCGAGCAGGCCGGAGTCAGACCTGAATGTGAAGTCATCACATATTGACAGGGCGGCATCCGTGCGGCGCACGGACTTTTTACCCTGCGGCTTCTCGGTTTTGACAAGGTCCGAAATTACGACGCCTCATGGGCGGAGTGGGGCAATCGAGAAGATTTGCCGATTGAGAAATAAGCCAGCCGGCCTTTGCATAGGAATCTTTCAAAGATGAAACAGTATGGGATCTTGGTCTGTCTGGTCAGTCTTCTCTTCTTCTCACTCTCACCGCTCTTGCCATTAGCGCCGCATGCTCTCTACGCTGCTCAGCCTCAAGCGGAGCCAGAGCCAACAGGCTCGCTCATCGTTCGGACCTCTACCGAAGAAGGGAAACAGGGGGATGCACAGGCCAGGATCTATACCACAGATCCCCAAACCCTGGTCAGCATGGCTCCTTTGGGCAGACCCATATCACTTTCACCAGGAGCGTATCGGGTCGAGCTCGATGTCCTGGGTGGAACGATCTCGCGCGAGCGCGTACTCGTCAGAGCAGGCCGAACAAGCAATGTCATTATCAGCGAGGTAGCCGAGCTCCAGGTAAACGTCCTGGACAAAAAAGGCCAAGATCTGGGTCTCAGTGTTGAAATCTATGATGGCGTTTCAAAAGAGCTGCTCGGAGAATTCCTGAGTGGAGAGCGCATTATAGCTCAGCCTGGAGTGGTTGATGTCAAGGTCGCAACGCCGCCCCAGAGTCGCTGGTGGCGTGACATTGAACTCTACCGTGGAGGCTTACAAGAGCTGACTTTGCGGGAACGCGTGCGCGGCCAGCTCTGGGTTCATCCTCTCCTTAACGGACGTGACGTGAGTCCGGTCACCCATGTCATTATCTATGCAGCAGGAACACAAAAAGAGATCGCCCGGAGTGAGCCTGGAGAAGAGCATCGTTTTTCGCTTGACACGGGCTCGTATGATGTCTTTGTGACAAACCCGACAGGACAAGGCAAACCGTTCGTCCTTGAACACGCGGAAGTTCCAGATGAAAAAACTGTAGAAAAAGACGTTCGCCTAGACGCTGAACCCACGCCGCCGCCTACACCTCCCACGCCTTCGAAAACGCAAGCGCTGTAAGCAAAGGGGCGAGGGCACCTCGCCCCTACTACCACGCAAAGAGTGGAATCGTTACGGCAAGAATGAGTACGCTCAGACCAATTGCAATGGCGCCCCACAGCGCCTGTGGACGACGGACATCCAACGGCGATCCGCAATGCACGCAGTCGGATAGAAATGAACCACCAGTCAGATAGACACGGTTCCATTTATGGCAGATGGGACAGCGGGGTTTTGGACGGCTTCGTAGGAGTGCAGCAAGTTGAGACACGACTGCTCCTTTCTCTCCCTTCCACCCTAGCGTTGCAGAAGACCCCGCGTCAACCAGGCTTTTTCTCTTAGATGCGCAGAATGGACTTTTTGGACACCCTCTTATTGCCGATCCTCAGCCCGATGCCGATCAGTCAACCGCGGCCGAATCAGCGCTAGGAGCTGCGCGTGGAGATTACCGTTGCTTGCAACCAAGCCTTGCAACAGCGTTGTGGGTTGGTTAAAGATCACGGGCTTTCCTCTCAGATTTGTCACGGTTCCACCGGCCTCTTCCACAAGTAACGTCCCAGCACAAATATCCCACTCATTTTTCGGTACTAAGGTGAAGGATGCATCCGCCTCGCCATTTACAATACAGGCCAGCTTGTAGGCAATGCTGCCCATGGGACGGGCATGGAAAAGAGCACTGAGATCTTTCCATTCTCCGCGTTTCGTTTCTGAACGACTCGACAGTATCGTCGCCTCGGCTAGACGAGGCGTTTCAGGGACGCGCAATTGCTGCTCCCCGCACCAAGCCCCTTGTCCGCGTACGGCCCAAAAGAGTTGGTCGAGGATCGGATTGTACACGACACCGAGAATAGGCTGCCCATCCTCGACGAGTCCAATAGACACGGCAAATTCCGGAATTTTCTGGATGAACTCTTGTGTCCCGTCCATGGGATCAACAACCCAAACACGACGGGACGCGAGACGGTCAGACGAGTCCACGGTCTCCTCAGATAACCAACCATAATCAGGGCACGCCCCCAGGAGCATCTCCTGGATCTTTTGGTTGGCTTCCCGATCTGCAATCGTCACCGGGCTATTATCATGACTTTTGTAATCGACGCTGTAGTCTGTCGCGTAGATTTGACGAATAATATCGCCCGCAGCGCGCGCCGCAGCAATGGCAATGTCTTTCTCTTTTTCCATGGGCATACTGTCTCTGTCCTTAAGGGTGTAAGTAATTACCGACCCCCACTACCCGAGCCTCTTCTCATTGTCCCAGCACTTGAGCAAAGATCAGCGGCACGACAATCGAAGCGTCAGACTCAATCAGATAGCGCGGCGTATCCACTGCCAGTTTGCCCCAGGTAATCTTTTCATTTGGTACGGCTCCAGAATACGAGCCATAGCTAGTGGTGGAATCGCTGATCTGACAAAAGTATCCCCATAGTGGAGTTTCCGTCCGCTTCATATCTTGGATCAGCATGGGTACGGCGCAGATAGCGAAATCTCCGGCAATACCGCCGCCGATCTGGAAAAACCCAATTGAGTGCTGAGTGGATACTGCGCTATACCAGTCAGCCATATAGGTCATATATTCGATGCCATGCCTGACCGTATGTACGTTTTTGATCAACCCGGTCATGCAATAGCTCGCATATACATTCCCGCAGGTTGAGTCCTCCCAGCCTGGCACGACAATAGGCAGATCTTTTTCCATAGCGGCATAAACCCAGGAATCTTTCGGGTCGATCTGGTAATAGGGCTCCAGCATCCCGGCACGCAAAATTTCATACAAGGTTTCATGCGGAAAGGTGCGCTGACCCGAGTGATCCGCCTGCATCCATAATTCTTGCAGCACGCCTTCCACGCGGCGCATGGCCTCAAATTCAGGAATACACGTATCCGTGACCCGGTTCATATGCCGCTCAAACAAAACCTCTTCATCCTGGGGGGTCAAATCACGGTAGTGCGAAACTCGCTCATAATGGTCGTGGGCCACCAAATTAAAAATGTCTTCCTCCAGATTGGCCCCTGTACAGGAAATCGCATGGACACAATCGGTCCGAATCATTTCGGCAAGAGACAGACCAATCTCGGCCGTACTCATGGCTCCGGCCATGGTCAGTAACATTTTCCCGCCCTGATCGAGATGACGCCGATAGGCATCAGCCGCGTCAATGACCGTGACAGCGTTAAAATGTCGAAAGTGGTGTTTCAAAAAATCAGAGATAGGCTGACTACGCATCTTTCCTCCTGCCTCCTCAACATGACACAACGCGTCGGAAAGCTACCATCCGAGGGGAAGAGGCGCTAGGCCGGCTTCCGCACGAGGGTACGCAACTCCTCTCCAGTCGCTGCCCGGCGGAGCGCCCGGCCTCCCGCATTAGGCGCACGCGTTTGTCCAATGAGCTGTTGAAAATCGACTTCTTGTTCCGCCCAGGTACGTACCTTGATAAGCCGATCTAACAGAGCAAGGCGGATAGCATAGACATCAATCCCTTCCTCCCGCTCTTCCATCTCTTTGTCGTATTGCTGAAGGACTGCATAGGCATGGGTGTCAGCCAGAAACGCTGCCACCTCAGGCGGCACCTGTGTATGGAGTCGTGGGTGCGCATCATCCTGTGTATCTGCCTTATCCTGCGTATCTGGTTTATCTTGTGCATCTCGCACTGCGGTTGAGGAGAGATTCCCGACCGACTCCGGAAGCGCTAAGAAGTGCACGTCGGCCTGATAGGGTCGGTT
Source organism: uncultured Binatia bacterium (SeqCode) (assembly GCA_963581605.1). Lineage (GTDB taxonomy): Bacteria > Desulfobacterota > Binatia > Bin18 > Bin18 > Bin18. The sequence continues at coordinate 1,715 of CAUZQN010000126.1, read as the reverse complement.
GGCGGGCTGATTCAGCAGGTCATCGAAGGCGCGTCGCCCCATTTCCCCTCGATTCGCTACCACAAGAGATGTGAGAGAAAAAAGCTGAGCAAGGGCCGTTTCTCTATCTTGGTAATAACGCGCGTCCAGAATCTGGATGAGCTTATCCATACCAACGATGAAAAACAGAGTAATCTGCTGGCCGAAAACCGCCCGAAAAGCCTGGGCTTGCTCGACATATAGCCCACGGTTGACCAGCGCAACTCCTGTTTTCGGACGCTGCTGTGTGTAGAGAAGGAGGAGCAACAATCGATCCGCCAATCCCAGGCCGATCACGTGTTCCTTATTCACCGTGACCTTTGCCAATGTAAACAGGAGTTGGTCGAGCTGAAAAGTTAGACACGCCTGATCGGCTAGTTCGGTATGAGCCAGGGTCAGCGGGTTAAACGAGCCGCACAGCACCCCGATCCGATGTGGCGTCGAACGGATCAGCGGAGAGAGCAAATGTGCCGTGGTGGGTGCAGCTCCATCACAGCGCGCTAGCGTTTCGTGCAGGCTGAACAGGCGTTTCAGATCGTAGAATTCGTTAGGCATCACGTGTTCGACACAGTGCGCTCTCGACTCGCTTCTTAACAGACGGTCAGCATATAGTCGCTCACCCAGAGCACGCAACAAGGAAGGCTCAGGGGTCAAACACGGTAGTGTGGGTACGGCCAGTATAGCCGGCTCAGCTGAAATCGTCCAAAAATTTTTCCTTCTCCCGCAATTCCTGTCCGTCCCAGGATTGACCGTCAATTTCACCGCGTGCTACCCTCTGTGCATGCATGCCTATAACCCTGTCGGTAAGGCAGTCTCAGTCTGTCTTGTCACTGCTCTTGGCGCGTGTACCGCCACTCGTCCAATTCCGCCTCCTCTGCCACGGCCTACCATTGTCGCACCGTCTCCAGCACCAGCTGCGCGAATTCCGGGCACCCCCGTCGTACTGTCACCTGAGGACAAAGCCCTGGGACATTTCCTCAAGAGTCAGGTCGCGCTCAATGACAGTGATTACGCAACGGCTCTGACTGAACTTGAACAGGCGGTGAAAAACGATCCGGATAGCCCGTTTCTGCGTCTCCGACTCGCCACCCTGGCCGTTCGTCAAGGCAAGCTGGCCGAAGCCTTAGAGCACTGCCAAAAAGCCGTTGCCAGCGAACCGGACAACGTTGACGCCCAGCTCCTGCTCGCCGGCCTCCTGTCCTCTAGCGGCAAAGAAACACAAGCCGCTCAGGTTTACGAGGGACTGCTCAAGCGCGAGCCTGACAACCAAGAGCCCTACCTCTACCTCGGTACTTTATATGCCAAGCAGGAGGAATTCCAAAAAGCCACAGCCGTTCTGAAAAAACTTGTCGAACGTTACCCGCACTCCGTCCTGGGCTATTACTACCTTGGTCAGACCGCAGCGGCAGCCAAACAACTGGATCAGGCGGAAACGTATTACCAGAAGGCGCTGAGTCTCAATCCGCAGTCTGAGTTGGTGCTGCTCGACCTTGCGCTGGTATACGAAATGCAGAAGAAGACCACGCAGGCCAGAGAGGTGTATCAAAAAGCACTCGCCATCAATCCCCGCAGTGAACAGGTACGTAAACGTCTCGGACGTCTCTACCTGGGTCAGAAGAAGCTTGATGACGCGCTGCACCAGTTTCGGGTGCTTGAGAAGATTGAGGCAGACCCACAAGACACCCGACTCAAAATCA
>CAUZQN010000125.1:0-7098 GCA_963581605.1 uncultured Binatia bacterium (SeqCode) | reverse complement strand
CCAACCCACACAGCGTATCCCAAGTTCTTAAGATTCTTAGGGTTCTGGAGAGAGTTGATGAAAATTGGCATTTCGCTTCCGGTCAGAGAGCTGAAAAACGACTTAGGCGCTATTAAGGCATTTGCTCAGACAGCTGACGAACTGGGCCTTACCCATCTGAGAGTCCCGGACCAGGTCTTGCGGCCCGACAGCGGCCACGTTCACGAGCCGCTGACGCTCTTGGCCTACATCGCCGCAGTCACAGAAAACATACAGCTGGTGCCGTCCGTCATCGTCTTGCCCTCGCGGCAGACCGTGCTTGTCGCCAAACAGGCGGCTGAGCTGGATGTCTTGTCCGGCGGACGCCTACGTTTGGGGATAGGGATAGGCGCTAATGCGGATGAGTACCGGGCGCTGGGTGCGGATTTCCACGCCCGGGGCGCCCGCTGCGAAGAGCAGATGGCACTGCTCAAACAGCTCTGGACGCAGCCGACGGTGGAATTTGACGGACGCTGGGACAAGGTGTCAGGGGCGGGCTTGAATCCGCTCCCCATCCAAAGACCGATCCCGCTGTGGATAGGCGCGCGGAGTAATCCGGTTGCACGCATTCGTGGCCGGATTGGACGACTGGCCGACGGCTGGTTCGTGTTGTGCACCCCGGAAGAATTCCCCGCCGTGCAGGCTGACATCCACCGCGCGGCAGAGGAAGCCGAGCGCAATCCGCACGACATCGGCACCGAGGCCGGCGTCGCCGTCGTGGGTCCCAGGCAAGCAGAGTGGCGCGAGCGAGTTTCCGGCTGGCGGCGAGCGGGATTGAGCCACCTGTGTTTGCGCACGCTCGGAGGCGGCTTGGACGCCCAGGGACATCTGGACACGATGCAGCAGGCTTATTCAGAGTTGCCTACGAACTGACGGGTTCCTTCAGGTCTCTTCAGATATCTTCAGATATTTTGGGCGCAGTAGGTGGAACGACACCTACTTATTGGGGCAGGCCGAATGCAATCACCGCATCCCCTAGAGGAAAATTAAACAGCTTGTGGCCACCCGCCGCCACAACCACGAATTGCTTCCCGTCCACCGCATAGGTCACCGGCGGCGCATTGACCCCGGCCCCGGAATTAAAGTGCCACAGCTTGGCGCCGTCCTGTGCATTGCGAGCCACAAAATTACCGTTGGATTCGCCGTGAAAGAGTAGACCACCCGCAGTGACCACCGAACCGCTCATCAGAGGCAAATCCGTTTTGACCTGCCATTTGATTTTTCCATCACCAGGATCAATCGCACTCAGCGTCCCCCACCGTTCGATATCTTTCTCAAACGAGAGCACCACGCCGGCCGGCTCGCCAGCCTTACCCGGCTTGAGCTCGTAACGGGTAGGGTTGTGCGTTGCCGACACGTACAGCCAGCCGGTGTGGGGACTGTACGACGTGGGCGGCCAATTGGCTCCGCCGGCCGCGCCAGGCACGATCAGGACACCCTCAGGTGTGGGTCGATGGAACATCAAATCGTTTTGCGGCACGAACGCCTCAGAACGCCGCAAGGCCTTTCCGGTCGCACGATCAAACAGATACAGCCAACCCGATTTGGAGGCTTCGGCCACGGCGCGTATCGTTGTTCCGTTGGCCGGGAAGTCGAATAATACGGGCGGGTTTGCAACGTCATAGCCCCAAATATCGTGCGGCACGATCTGGTGATACCAACGCAGCTTGCCGGTGCGCACGTCTAAGGCAATAAGCGATGAGGTATACAGGTTATCGCCAGGGCGTTTGTAATCGGCATAACCGGGCGAAGCATTGCCTGTTCCGAAATAGATCAGGCCCAACTCCGGGTCGATGGAGGGTGAGGAGTAGATCGAGCCACCGCCCACCTTCCACGCATCACGGTAGGTGTCCGCATTGGCGCGCTCGGCGACAAGATCACGCTCGAGGGCATCACCGAACGAGGTGCGCTCAGCAAACTCCCCTTCCCAGTCCTTGGCGGCGGTTGAATACCAGCGCCAGATCAACTGACCGCTTGTGGCATCATAGGCCGACAGGAAGGCGCGCAGACCACGCCGAGGACCGGCCCGACCGAGCGCAGACGGGTGGTCCGCTTCCGCCTCACTTAATATCTGGCTGTAGCCGGTGCCACTCACTCCAACGAATACCTTGCCATCATAGACAACGGGCGCCATATTGCCGGCAAAGCGCGTTAGCGCCTTTAGTTTGATAACGCCCTCCGACTTTGATGCGTCTGCGGCTTTGAGCCCCTTCAACTCCAATAGATCAGCAGGATTTCCAGTAGTAGGATCAACAACGGGCATATCCCACACTACGGCTCCTGTCGCCGCATCAAGGGCCACGAGGCGCGCGTCGGCGGTGATCATATACAGCCGTCCATAGCCGATGGCCACACCTCGATTGTGGGAGCCGCAGCACAGCGTATCGACCGCCATTTCGTGGGTGTAGCGCCAACGCAGGGTTCCGGTTGCCGCATCCAGCGCAACGACATGATTGTACGGCGTGGTCAGATACATAACTCCGTCGGCGACAATCGGGCTGGTCGGAAAGGTGCCCAGCATACCAGTCTGATATATCCACTTCGGCACCAGCCGCCGGACGTTGTCGGTGCTAATTTGATCCAGGCCACTATAGCGCTGGTTGGCATACCCGTGCCCATAGGTGAGCCAGCTGTCGTGGTCTTCGTGTGCTTTAAGCAAACGTTCGCCTTCGACTGCCATGACAGGGCTGAGTCCCATAGAGATTATGGTGGCGACAAGGAGCACGATTCTCGTGAGGTGAACAAGTCCGCTAGAAATTTTCAGATTGTCCTGCTTAGGCATAGAAAACCTCAATGTAATAATGTGAGAAAAGTTTCTTTTACGTACAGTAAAATCTGCAGCGAAACTATGCGCCCTAGGTGTAGTTCTTCACTCCTGGTCGGTGGCCTTTTCTCGATTGGTATGATTTATTTGATCCGACACTAGAAAGGGGAACGACAATGCAAACGGGTCAATGTTACTGCGGAACGGTGAAGTATCAAATTGAGGGCGATATTGGCTATGTCGTGCATTGCCATTGCCGCAATTGCCGACGAGTTTCGGGCGCGGCGTTTTATACCGCAGGCTTCCTGCCTGAAGCGAACTTTTCGATTACCGCCGGCCAAGATGAGGTACGTGAATATCACTCTCCCGAAATGGACGGGTTAGCTCGGTGTTTTTGTGGCAAATGTGGCGGACGGGTGTTCATTCGTCTGCCCTTCCCAGGTCTCATCAACATCGCCATGACCACGCTTGACGAGGAGCCCACCGAAGATACAGGCGTCCATATCAACGTCGATTCCAAAGCTCCCTGGGATACCGTACCTCAGACGTTGCCTCAACATGCAGAGTTTCCACCAGGTTTTTTTGAAAAACTTCAGGCCCTCGTCCATGAGTAGTCAGGTTCCCCCCTTTCCTAAAGGGGGGAGATCATTGTGGAGAGCGATAGCATAACCATTGCACCTTTTTAGAGTAGACACGCCAATATAAGCCGTGGGAGCAGAACGTGCTGCAGCAAGCGATTGATTTTCGAGACGAAAGCGAGGTCCTCTTCGCCCTCCTCGACGCCTTAGACGGTCAGGACAGAGAGAAGAAGACCCAGTTCAAAGATTGGACCATCAACGATGTGATCGCACACCTCCACTTGGGAAATTACGCTGCCGACTTATCGTTGCAAGATAGCGTGGCCTTCCTCGACTTTACGCGACGCTTTACATCTGGCAGCAAGCAGGGCGGGCATCTGGCCTTCACGCATGTATGGCTCGATGGCATCAAGAATCGGGCTCTGCTCAATCGATGGCGCACTTTCTCCCAAGAGACGGCAGACCGATTCGCGGACGCCGACCCTAAGCGGCGCGTCAAATGGTTCGGACCCGATATGAGCGTCCGTTCCAGCATCACCGCGCGTCTCATGGAGACCTGGGCGCACAGTCAAGCCGTCTACGACGTGCTAGGCAAAACGCGAACCGATGCTGACCGTATCAAAAACGTTGTCATCATCGGTCTGAACACATTCGGCTGGACCTTTAAGAATCGCGAATTGGTCGTACCAACACACATTCCCTATCTCCGGCTCAGCGCACCCTCGGGAGGGATTTGGGAGTGGAATCCACCCAGCAAAGAAAACTGCATCGAAGGGAGCGCGGTCGAGTTCTGCCAGGTCGTGACCCAAGTGCGTAATATTGCCGACACTACACTGCAAGTAGTTGGAGAAACGGCTACCGCTTGGATGTCGATTGCCCAATGTTTTGCCGGGCCGCCACAAGATCCACCGCCACCGGGAAGTCGATTCAGGCAAGTCTAACCAACTCTCCAACGGTTCAGAACTTCTCCTTAAACGGACGGACTTCGAGTTCCGTCGTCCAGGCACTGCGATCTTGATGGGCTAGATGCCAGTATGTCTCGGCGATGGCCTCAGGCTTGAGCATGTCTTCCGCCATGAACTGCGGCATGTCTCGTCCAGGGATGTCGATAACCCCATCGACGTTGACCCAGGCCACGTGGATGCCCTGGGGACCAAGGTCGCGGGCTAGCGATTGCACCAACCCGCGCAGCGCGAACTTGGCAGGGCCGAACGCGACGGACCGAGCCCCCGCCTTCACGCCCGCCGTGGCACCCGTAAACAGCATGCTGCCGTGCCCCCGCGCGATCATGTCGGGCGCCACGGCCTTGGCACTGAGAAACGCGCCGTATGCGTTGACCCGCCACATGTTCTCGAACTGCTCAGGCGAGACCTCGCTGATCGTGCCGAACCTGCCGCTGCCGGCGTTGTAGAGCAGGATCTCAGGCGGGCCGAGCTGCTTGCGAATCAATGTGAACATGGCCTCGACCTGCGCCCGGTCTCCAAGATCGGCGGGTGCCTCAAACACCTGACCGCCCTTGGCTCGGATTTCTCCGGCCAGCGATTGGAGATAGTCCGCGCGCCGCGCGTTGATTGCCACCGTGTAGTCTTGAGCGAAGCGGTGTGCCAAAGCTGCACCCAATCCGGGTCCAACTCCCAACACCGCCACAACTGGGGTCGATTTTGACTCTGCCATGATGATCTCCTTTGCGCTCCTTCTATAAAGTGTTTTTGGGAGCGGCAACTAGGGAACGCCAAGAATTGGAAGTATAATTTTGAGGCGTAATTAAAATCCCATAGCCAAAGATGTTGACAGCAGTAGTCGGACAGACCCACTCTTTATCGGTGGGTTACGCTCTGCTAACCCACCCTCTTGTCCACACAGGATGTCGGATTACGCTCCGCTAATCCGCCCTACGGGGCTGAGTGAAAGGTGATCCTCGTTTGGATGGGTCTCTGCATCTGCGGCAACATGGCAGATGGTTACCGCTCAGTCCCGGCCATGAACGCCACTCCGCTTGGCGTGTTTCCACACCATTTGACAAGATCTCGGGCGCGAGACTACAACACTTACTCCTTATTACGCTCAATCCGCTTTTGCAGCTTCTCTAAATAGGGTTTGACATCTGGAGCAAACGCTTCATGCTCAGATAACTTTGCAAAGTGAGCCATCGCTTTCGGATACTCCGCTTCAATCCCTTTATGAAATACGAGGTCTAAGCCGTTCTCCGCGAGCAACTTGCCCTGCGCCTTTTCGTTCGAAAACAGCGCGATCTCGGCTACAAAGCAAATGTCGGCCAGAGTGACATTATCGCCGACGAGGTATTCACGCTTTGGAGCGAGACCCCGGTCAATTCCGGACAAGTAGATGCCGAACGCATCTTTCGCCCGGGCGTGGTCATCTGCCGTCATTGAGCCTCCCATGAGGGCGAGTAAATAAATTTGCGAATCGCGGGCGAAAACCAGACTAACGTCAAGAAAGCTGTCAATCCGAGTGGCGGAATACGCATCTGTTCCATACACCGGATATTTCTCCCGCCCAAGCCGGCCTACAGCACGCATAATGCTATTCGATTCGAAGATACCCGTCTTGCCATCCGGGCTAAACGCGGCGGGAACCGTCCCAAACGGATGCGCAGCTAGAAAGGTCTCAGTCTTATAGAGACGACCGGTGAAACCGGCCCGGCCCTGACGTTCGGTGGCTTGAGGAGAGCTCTTTTCTTCGTCGGTTAGTGGGCGGGCCTCAAAATCCCATAGCCAGTTCTGCAAATCGGAGGGAGCACTGCCGCGTACATCAATCCGAATATCACATAGCCGGGCGGCGATAGTAGCCTTCCAAATGCGCGGATTAGGCAGATACGAAAAAATGCGAAGGTCAAAATCAGACATGACGGCTATCCTTCCAAGATAAAATACGACACCATTTGTTGCACGAGAGAATAGCAGAACAGGGAAACGGTGGACATGCCGAAAGCGAGCGACGAACAGCAGCCCCAATACGGCGAAGGCGATGCATCTTTCCAAGCCGCAGGCGCCAGAGAAGGACTTCAGAAGTTAGTAAACGATTTTTACGACCTCATGGAGCAACTTCCCGAGGTCAAAGAGATACGGGACATGCATCCTGCAGATCTGAGCCAGTCACGGGACAAGCTCTCACGGTTTCTGTGTGGCTGGCTAGGCGGTCCGAAGCTATACCAAGAAAAATATGGGTCTATCAAAATTCCGAGCGCCCACGCGCACCTCAATATAGGCAGCAGACAACGTGACGCTTGGCTTTCGTGTATGCAAAAAGCGCTTGAAACACAGCCCTATGCCATGAGTTTCAAAAAATATCTCATTGAACAACTGTATGTCCCGGCAGAACGCAGCCGGACGCGAGATTAGAGTAATGTGCAATTATGGCGAAGGTCACAAATATTTAGACAGAGGTAGAGAGACGTGCAAGAGTTGAGCGATGCGATGCTCATCGGATTTACGCAAACGAGTACTCGATTTTGTCCGGGGGGGCGGCAGCAAGGCCGAAGCGGCCCGCCGGTTTCAGGTGTCCCGGGCTAGTGTCTATAACTGGCTGAATGCCCCGGACGGGCTGGCCTACCGGCGCCCGGGGCCCCGGCATCCCCGCCGCCTGGATTGGGAGGCGTTGCGGGCCCACGTGAGGCAGGAGCCGGATCGGACCCAAAAAGAGTGGGCCCGCCACTTTGGGGTGTCCCGGCATTGCATCTGGCATGCCCTGCGGCAGATGGGCGTGACTCGAAAAAAA
>CAUZQN010000124.1:0-7144 GCA_963581605.1 uncultured Binatia bacterium (SeqCode) | reverse complement strand
GCACAGGCAATCGCGTCAAAGCTTTCCACAGTCGAGTGAATAATCGTGACGGTTCCTGTGTTCGTATCTATCGTGGCAAGAAACTTTGGAAGACCGCCACCTCCGACCGCATCGTTGAGCACGGCAAAAAGCAGCCCGCTTATGGGGTCAAAATCCATGGAATTGAACCGGTAAATAACAGTCGCCGGGGCAGTGGGATGGGCAGGAGTTGGACGAAGGTGCTCGCCCCAGTCGCCGGATCGAGAGTAAAGAGACTGGGAGCGGCGTTTTGTATGGCAAAACCATTAACAGCCAAAAACAGCGCCCCGCCCGTGCCAAAGGCCAGGGCATGCCCTCCGCTAGCCAAGTTATGAGAACCCACAAGAGCACCAGCCCCAGTGCCTGTATCGATGGTGTACAGATTATCGAAGTCACCCGCAAATAAGGTTCCATCCGCGGGACGAAACGATATATCGACAATGTTGCTCGGCAAGCCGGTTGGACCAACCTCAGTGCCGACCCCAGTCGCGGGGTCAATCGTAACCAACACCGAGGTATTTGTGCCGAGGCGCTCACAGGTCGCAACCACCGTCCCCATCGCACTGATATCCATGCCGCTACAGCGCTGAAAGCCCACTGGCCCTACGACGGTCACGCCTGCCGTGTCGATATCCACATCATAGAAGGTTGCTGGGCCCCCCGCGGTAAACCCTATGGCATGACACTGAAGCTGAGCATCCGCCCTGTGCGCCCCGGCAAGACACATTCCTAACACCACCAAACACCCTAAAGCTCTCTGCATAGCTCAGCTCCCCCTCCCCTCATGAGGTTAAACGAGGTTCAAATTGATATGCGTACTCCCCATAATAAGACGGAGGTGGGAATAGCAAGACGGTCTCGGATACTGTTGGCGAACGCCTGCGAGAAAAGTCGGCAAGGGCGATATCATGAGGCAGTTTATTGTGAGCGCGTAAAGAGAGCAGGGCTCAAGCAAGGGCTCGAGGCGCGGATGGCAGGATTGCTTCTAGTACTCTGTCAGGGCTGAAGTGAGGGGACGGTCATTCTGAACCGAAGCCCTTCGACTACGCTCAGGATAGACTCCGCGCAGGCGAAGAATCTCTCGGCCAGACGAGACGGAGAGATTCTTCGTCGCCTAGCTCCTCAGAATGACACATATAAAATGCGCGTTTCCTTATGGTTGTGCTGGTTGTGAATGACGCGGCTCGACAATGAAGTCGGCTAAGTCTGCCGTTTGCGTCATGTCGTAGTATGTGGCATTGCGATACGGAGAGTTCACAACCACCCTCCCGCGTGCATTCCGGTAGTAGGTCTCCATCCCGGGGTGCGTCCAGACCATCTTTTCATGCGCTTGGTCAATACGCTCGTTGTAGGCGTCGTGCACGTCCTGGCGACATTCGACCGACCCGAGCTCCTGGACCAACATCTTCTTCAATATGTCCATGATATAGCGCACCTGCATTTCGGCTATGAACATAAAACTTCCCCCGTGGCCGGGCTGCAGGTTGGGACCGTACAAACAAAAGAAATTGGGGAAATCAGGTACGCTGAGACCGAGATAGGCGCGCGCGTTATCATCATCCCAGACTTCACGCAGACTGCGGCCTGAGCGCCCGCGGGCTTCGAAGGATGTCAGGAATCGTAGGACATCAAAACCCGTGGCGATGATGAGTACGTCGGCCTCATGCTCAGTGCCGTCTTCGGTGATAACCCGATCAGGGCCGATCTCAACAATGGGGTTCGAGACGAGGTCCACCTTTTCGTTGTGCAGCATGCGGTACCAGCCGTTATCCATCAGCATGCGTTTGCCGAACGGCGGATAGGTCGGCACAACTTGATCCAGCAGCTCGGTCTTGTCTCCGATCTCTGAGACAATATAGTGGGTGAAATAGCCGCGATGCGAATCGTTGACCTTGTTGAGCGACCGGTCGGCATACTGCCAGTTCGGGTCCTTCTGTAAGGTCGCGTGGACCCGGTCGCCAAACGTCCAACCCAGGCGCAGCCGGTACCAGATCCGGTATAAGGGCACCTCGCGCAGCATGAAACGCATCGCGTCCGGGATCGGCTTGCGGAACTTCTCATTCGGGGCTATCCACTGCGCCGATTTCTGGAAGATGGTGAGCGACGCCACTTTATGCTGGATCTCGGGACCAACCTGCAGAGCACTTGCACCGTTGCCGATCATGACCACCCGTTTGCCGCTGAGGTCGAGGTCCTCGGGCCACTCGGCGGTGTGGAAGGATGGGCCGGCGAAACGATCCAGCCCTTTGATATTGGGCAGCTTGATCGGATTAAAAATGCCCACCGCACTGATGAGGACGTTGGAGAGTAGTGTCTGAGACGAGCCATCGGCCTGCTTCACCGCGACCATCCACTGCTGGGTCTGGTTGTTATAGTCCGCAGACTCGACTTCAGTCTCGAAGCGAATATGGGGTCTCAGCTTGAACCGATCGGCCACGTGCTCCAGATAGGCTTTGAGTTCGTCCCGCAAGGCAAAATACATCGACCAGTCGTAGGGCGCAAATGAAAACGAGTACAAATGATTGGGGGTATCCACACCCGCCCCAGGATAGCGGTTGTCCCGCCACGTCCCGCCCAAGCAGGCGCTTTTTTCTAATATGGTGAAGGGAATCCCCGCCCGCTGGAGGTTGATTGCCGTACACATGCCGGAGACGCCAGCCCCGATAATGAGGACCTCGAATCCGTCAGGGACGGGCAGCTTGTAGGTGCCATTGTCGCCGTTGTCGGATGAAGCAGCCAGTTCTGCTTCGATGATCGGATCATATTCGGCCGGGACTTTCTCGGCCATCGCCCAACTCAGCATCTTGAGCCGTAGTTCCGAAGAGGGCTCAGGAATGGCCACCGGCTTACCCGCGCGCCAGGCCAAGATCGCCTCAAGCGCGGCCTGACGAATCTCCTGTTGGAGCTCGGCAGAAAGCCCACCCGTATCATTATCACCCAGGCCCCGGGCACGGGAGAGACGGTAGCGCTCTTCCAACCAACGCAGCTCACCAGTGAACTGTACCAAGACCATCAGCAGCGTCGGGATGTTCGCAGTGGTAATGGCTTGGGCGAAGTCGAGCGCTTCTTCTTGACGGTCTTTTGTCTTGTGTTCAGACATTATTTTCCTCTGCTTAGGCACTAGACGTCCAGACCATAGAAACGAATGGCGTTCTCACCCAGCACTTTGTATTGGTCTGCCTTGGACAAGGGCGCAATGCGTTCCTTGAGTTCTTTGACCACCCCAAAATCCGCATCAATATGCGGATAGTCCGACGCCCACAGAAAATAGTCGGCTCCAATATGTTCGATAACCTGGGCAGTCAGAGTCTCGTCCGGGTCCACTGACACCAGGCATTGCCGGTAGAAATACTCACTTGGGAGCATCTTCAGGCTGGTCCGGCTGGCCATGGGTCGATACTTGTGATCGAGTCGGTCAAGCCAGGCGGAGATCCAGTTCGCTCCAGTTTCCAGGATGGTACATTTCAGACGCGGATACTTCTCAAACATGCCGAGCGACATCATCTGCGTAAACGCGGCCATGACATCAATGGCCAGGAAGGCGAAACTGAACAACCCGAATTCGGCACCGGGTCCGATCCACTCTTGAAACGAAGGTTGATCGCGTACGACGACGTGAAAGCCGATCGGCATTTCTAAGTCTTGCACCGTCTCCCAAAAACGAACAAAAGCCGGATCGTCAAAATGCTTGCCGCCCCGCGCCGGCATATCCGGGGAGAGATACAGACCCACACAGCCCTGCTCCTTGGCCCATTGAACCTCTGCGACCGCCCCTTCCGGATCGAGCAGGGAAATATGAGCGACCGAAAACAGGCGCTTGGGATGGTCACTGCAGAAGTCGATAATCCAGCGGTTATACGCGCGGGTATAGGCCGAGGCCAGCTTGGCCTCATGCACCCAGCCTTCCCAGAAAATCCCTATAGTCGGGTAAAGCAGGGCAATATCGATCTGCTCCTCATCCATCACTTGAATGCGCGCCGTGGGATCGTAACTACCCAGGGGAGCACCGTCGGCATACGTCCGCTTGCCCGGCGTAAAGAACGCGGCAAGCTCTTCGGCATCAGCACCCACGCCGCCGATAGCACCCAGCGTACCGCGGACGACTTCACACGGCTTATTGTCTATCAGCAACACCTCCCAGCCATTGTCATCGTGTTCCAAGCGTACGGCCCGGTCCCGATATTTCGGGTCAATATATTTCTGCCACGTATCCAAGGGCTCTAAGACATGCCCATCGGCATCGACAATCGGTCCTATTTGCTCGCTCAGCATAGGGGTCTTGTCCTTTCTTGTAGGAGAATTCTTCTACTGCATGCTGGTGTTTCGCCCAGAACAGAAGCCCAGGAGTCCAGGAGCCGGGGCAGCCACCAGAAAACAAGCCTGGCATAAAACACGTTTCATTATTCCTAACGGATGTAACAGATCCCCCACCTAGATTTCTAGTCGGGAGTTACGCTATTATCGCTCCGGCCTCTAGACCGGACAAGGCGAAAGAAGGGGGACTATGTATCTGCGAGCCGCTTGGCGACTAGTCGGCAGCGTGGGCATCGTTCTTGTGAGCGTAACGTCAATCTGGGCCTCTAGCCACCGTGAGGCACCGTTCGTGACCGAGCATCCTAAGGTCGATGGCACCGACCTCTATATGCTCCGGAGCTATGAGGAGGGCCGGGATGGGTTCGTGACCCTGATCGCCGATTACAGTCCGCTCCAGGATGCCTTTGGCGGACCCAACTACTACTAGAAACTGAGCTGACCGCCGAGCAGCGTGACTATGCGTAGACGAGCTGGAGTTCGGCCGAGACCCTCTTGTCGGTTATCAACGATATCTTAGATTTCTCCAAGATTGAGGCACACCAACTCGACTTGGAACAGGTCGATTTCAGTCTGCGCGAGAGTATCCACGAGACCATGAAAACTCTGGCGCTACGCGCCCATGAGAAAGGGCTCGAACTGCTCGCTGATGTGCGACCCCAGGTCCCGGACAGGCTTAGAGGAGATCCTATCCGGCTGCGGCAGGTCCTCCTAAACTTGGTGGGCAATGCCATCAAGTTTACCAAACAGGGGGAAATAGTCGTCGAGGTCAGGAGTACAGAGCCTAGCGCCGAGCACCCGAACGAATGTCTGTTACAGATCACAGTGCAAGATACCGGTGTCGGCATTGCGCCTGACAAACAGGACACTATTTTTGCCCCTTTTTCTCAGGCCGACACTTCAACCACCCGAAAATATGGGGGTACCGGTCTCGGTCTGACCATATCGCGGCAATTGGTAGAATTGATGGGCGGCCAACTCGGACTAGAAAGTGTGGTGGGCGAGGGATCAACATTCCATTTTAGTGTGCGGCTAACAAAAGGCCCACCGGTGCCACCCCGAACACTGCAAGGGATGAAGACGCTCGTCGATGACAATACGACCAACCGAGACATGCTCATCGATCTGCTCCAGACCTGGCAGATGCAGCCTGTGGCCGCTGACAGCGCCCAAGAAGCCCTGGCGCTGATACGCCAGGCTCAGGAAACGAGGCAACCGTTTCCATTGATTCTGGCAGATTCTCAGATGCCCGGGATGGATGGGTTTGCACTGGTGCAGCAGCTTCGGCAGACACAAGCTCCGGTGGGGACGATCATCATGATGCTAACCTCAGCCGACCAGCGAGATCAGCGGACCCGTTGCCAGGAGCTAGGAATTGCGAGTCAGATTATCAAGCCGATCAATCCTGCCGAACTACTCCAAGCCATCTTGCAAGCACTCGGCACTCACACCGGCAGACAAGAACAGGCGGACGACAAACCACGCCGCCGGAAGAATTAACGCTCCCTACGCATCTTGTTGGCAGAGGACAACGCCGTCAACCAGAAATTGGCCGTACGATTGTTGGAAAAGTGGGGCCATACGGTCAGAGTGGCCATGAATGGTCGGGAAGCGCTGGCCGCCTTGGAGCAACACCCCTTCGATCTGGTGTTAATGGATGTACAGATGCCTGAGATGGATGGTCTTGCGGCCACAGCCGCCATTTGTCTCAAAGAACGAACGACGCAGACCCATATTCCCATCATCGCTATGACAGCGCACGCAATGACTGGCGACAAAGAACGCTGCCTCGCTGCCGGGATGGACGACTACGTCTCAAAACCCCTCAAGGCTGAAATCTTCTTCAAAATGCTAGAGCACCTCCTGCCTGAGGCTGCCGCTACCCTCCCCCCTGCCCCTGCGCCAGCTGCGCCGCATTCTGAGCAGGTTAAAGTCCTCTAGAACGATCGAGAGTCAATCTTCGTGAAGAAGCTAGGCACACACCGCCGGGAGTTTATCTATCCAGGGCTGTGCCTGTTCAAGCTGGGCCGCCACACTCAACAACACGTCTTCGCGTCCATACGCGGACATGAGGTGCACGCCAACTGGCAGGCCGGCATCGCTCCAGTGTAGAGGCAGCGAGATACCCGGTTGACCCGTTACATTCCCCGCTGGAGTGTAAGGCACCAAATCAAGCACCCGCCGATAGACCTCGTCCGGATCAGCGGCCGCGCTGCACAACTGACCTAAGGGCGGAGGAGGCGCACCAAGAGTCGAAGTGAGGAGCAGGTCAAATCCGTTCGCCCACCACGCAGCCATACGGCGTTGCCAGCGTTCGAGCCATTCCAAACAAGCAATATACTCGGTTACTTTGATCGAACGACCACGGTTCATAAGATGCCAGGTGTAACGTTCGAAATCGTCTGGTCCGACTTCGCGACCCACAGCGTCGGCAACGTCCTCTGCCGTGCGCGCAGAGTGCGCCAGCACAACGGTGCCGAAGGGAGCGCCCCACTTTTCGTCCAGCGCTTCTGGATAGGCTATGTCCACATGATGGCCTAAGGATGCAAGCAATTTCCCCGTGTTTTCCGCAGCAACCACACATTCCGGATGCAGCGGATCTTGATTGCCCGGACGCTTGGTCATCAGACCAATGTTCAGCTTGCCTGGATCACGGCGGGCGGCATCGGAAAACGATCCTTCACAGGCAGGCGCGGTATAGGGATCGCCGGGCATACTGCCTGCGGTCGCATCGAGTATCGTTGCCGAATCTCGAACAGACAGAGACACAACGCCCTCGGCAACACATCCGGCCCAGCCTTCACCATAGTTCGGT